>JAAHIC010000015.1 GCA_010671965.1 Leptolyngbya sp. SIO4C5 | reverse complement strand
TAATCACGCGCTAGCTGTCCTATATCCTGCTTCAGGAAAAAAGCATAGGACTCGATATTCAGCGGCAGCTTCAGGTCATAGTAATTAACGGTGAGGCCGCTCTCTTCGTAAGCCAGCTGAATTTGTCCGGCTTCTAGGCAGCGGCCATAAAAATCACCCAGCAGCGGAGCCAGTACTTTGCCGCGAATATCTTCGTAGGGATGCTCCCAGTCAATATCAAAGTAGCGGAAATATTCTGACTGAGAACCGTGCTCTAGCACGTCCATGAGAAAGTGGTTTTGGCTGTCATAGGCCATGTGATTGGGCACAATGTCCTGCACCCAGCCCATCTGCTGCTCATGTAGGGCCTCAATCAGGGCCTCAAAATCCGTTTCTGCGCCCAGATCAGGGTTGAGCCGCGTCGGATCAACCACGTCGTAGCCGTGGGGGCTGCCCGCGCGGGCCTTAAAAATGGGCGAGGCATAGATATCTGAAATGCCCAGTTCCTTGAGATAGGGCACAATACCTTGCGCATCCGCGAAAGTGAAGTCCGGGCAAAACTGGAGGCGATAGGTCGCTGTAGGAATACGCATAGAAGAGAAGTTTAGGCTAGTTTTTCATATAAAACGAGGCTCTGCGGTGGCAAAGAAACGGTTTCCCCCGCGCTGACTTTGGCGGCAGCGATCGCGCCCATTCCTTGCCATTGCTCATCACTAGAATCTAATCGCTTTTGCCAATCCCCTGGCTGTTCTACCTGATACGCGAGGGTGGCATTGCCAAAGTTAAACAGGCACAGTGCCCCCTGTTCGTCCCGCCAGCGGTGCAGTCCGACCAGGCGATCGCGCTCTTGATAGAAAGCGGTAAAGTTACGGCGATCGCCAGTCTGCAAGGCCGGAAGCTGTCGCCGTAGCCGGATCAGCTCTTGATAAAAATTCAGCAGCGCGCCATGCTGCCCCTGCTGCCGCTCAGCCCAGTTGAGCTGGCAAGACTTGAAGGTTTCAATGTCAGCGGCCTCTGGCGGTGCCCCGGTGGCGTGAAAGTCTTTAAACTCCTCAGCTCGCCCTTTCCGAATGGCTTCAAGCAGGTCGGGATCAGAGTGGCTGACGAAATAGACAAAGGGCGATTTCTCTCCATACTCCTCACCCATAAACAGCATCGGAATATAGGGCGACAGCAGCACCGCCCCTGCGGCCAGCTTTAACCCACCAAAGGACACCATCTGGGTCAGCCGCTCTCCCAACATGCGGTTGCCAATCTGGTCGTGGTTCTGACTGCAGACAACAAACTCATGCGGGGGGCGATCGCTGGGATCGTTGCCGTGGCGTCGCTGGCGAAAAGCAGAGTAGTCCCAGGTGTAGACGTAGCTTTTTTGCAGCACCTTGGCAAACTGCTCACAGGTGCCAAAGTCCTGATAGTAGCCCTGATTTTCCTGGGTCAGCAGCGTGTGCAGGGCGTGGTGAAAATCATCGCTCCACTGGGCATCAACGCCGTAGCCGCCCTGCGCCTGAGGCCGTAGAATGCGGGGATCGTTGAGATCGCTTTCGGCAATTAAGTAGCACTGACGCGAATGCTGCTGCCTAAACTCAGTCACCGCCTCGGCCAGATCCTGCAGAATGTGCTTAGCGCCAAAATCATAGATGGCATGAACCGCATCTAGGCGCAGGGCGTCGATGCGGTAGTCCCGCAGCCAGTAGAGAACATTTTCGGTGACGTAATTGCGGACGCCTTCGCTATGGGCATCATCAAAGTTGATGGCACTGCCCCAAGGGGTGCGGTACTTTTCGGTAAAGTAGGGGCCAAATTTGCTGGTGTAGTTGCCTTCTGGGCCGAAGTGGTTATAGACCACATCTAGAATCACCGCCATCCCCTGCTGGTGACAGGCATCAACTAGCTGCTTTAGCCCTGCCGGCCCGCCGTAGGAGTGCTGTACCGCATAGGGATACACGCCGTCATAGCCCCAGTTGCGATCGCCCGGAAACTGGGCCACGGGCATAATTTCAATGGCATTGATGCCCAGCTCGGCCAGCTCTGGCAGACGCGGAATTATCGCCGTAAAAGTGCCTTCTGGCGTGAAGGTACCCACATGTAGCTCGTAGATAATCAGCGATTCCAGCGGCAAGCCGGACCAGTCAGTACACTGCCAGTCAAAGCCGTGATCGACCACGGCTGAGGGGCCATGTACGTCTTTGGGCTGGTGGTGAGAGGCCGGATCGGGATAGGCGTCCCCCTGATCGAGGCATAAGCGATAAAGCGTATCGGGGGCTACCTCCGCTACGATGCCGCGCCAATACTCGCCCTCTTGCTCCAAGGTCGCTTCCCGGCCTTGCTCTGGAAACGCTACGGTCACATCTTTCGCAAACGGTGCCCAAACGGTAAACTGACAGCGGCGATCGCCCAAATACTGTGCGCCAACCTTCATGCAGACCTTCCCCTGTAAGCCTTTATTAGCTAAAGGCTAGCTGGTTTATCCAAATCTGAGAGTCCTCCCTGAGATAGGGATTATCGGCTCAGAGGCGATCGCTGGCCGCCTGTCCCTTTTACACCCCTATGCCAAAGCTCTATGCAAAACACGGCTGAGTTCTATTGTGCTTACTGCGGCGAACCCAACGTTACTTTTATTGACATCAGTGCCGGCAGCACCCAGTCCTATGTAGAAGACTGTCAGGTCTGCTGCCGCCCTAATATTCTCTATATCTCGATCAATGAAGAAACGACCGAGATTGAGATTGCTACTGAATATGAAGGCTAAGTCTGCCAGCGCTGAAAGCTTATTTGCCCATGAATAATATGCCGTCCTCGACTGAAGCTAAAGGCCCCCTGGTGATTATTGGGGGGGCAGAAGATAAGCACGACAACTGCACTATCCTGCGAGAATTTGTCAGACTGGCGGGGGGCACAGATGCTCATATTGCCGTTTTAACCGCAGCGACAGCTTATCCCCACGAAGCCGGCGCCGAGTACGACCGGGTGTTTACACGGCTCGGCGCAGCGGCAGTTGATATTGTCCATACTGAGGCACCGGACGATGCTAACAAGCCTCAGCTTTTAGAAATTGTGGCCGATGCGACGGGGGTCTTTTTTACCGGCGGTGACCAGTCTAGGGTGATTCGTATGGTGCAAGACTCGCTGCTAGAAGACCTGCTGCACAAGCGTCACCGGGAAGGCGCGGTGATTAGCGGCACCAGCGCTGGCGCGGCCATTATGTCAGAGGCGATGATTGCTGATGGAGATTCTACCAGCCATCCCTATTTAGACGCGGTGGAAATGAGCCGAGGCATGGGGTTTTTGACCCAGGTTTTGGTGGATCAGCACTTTGCCCAGCGGGGTCGCTTGGGGCGGCTGCTGTCAGGGCTGTTGCTGGAGCCGAGCGTGTTGGGTCTGGGGATTGACGAAAATACGGCGGTGATTGTGCAGGGAGATGAGCTAGAGGTAATTGGGGAGGGGGCAGTGACGGTGGTAGATGAGTCGGCAACCAGCCACAACAATCTCTCGCAGCTTTTGAAGGATGAGGCAATGGCGGTCTTCGGCGTCAAGCTGCACATCTTGCCCCACGGCTATCGGTTTAACCTCAAAACGCGCCAGCCCAGCACTCCAGATGAGGCACTAGCCCAGTAGCCACCTTGCTTTACCGCCCGTTTAGGCTGACACTGCTGTATGAGCGGCTCTGGTTTAGACATGCGTATTGTATTTTTCGGTACTCCCCAGTTTGCAGTCCCTAGCTTAGAAAGGCTGCTGCACCATCCTGATTTTGAAGTGGCCGCCGTCGTCACCCAGCCCGACAAACGGCGCGGACGGGGTAAGCAGGTGATGCCGTCGCCAGTCAAAGCGATCGCCACGCAGGCCAACTGCCCGGTATTGCAGCCAGCTCGCATTAAGCGATCGCCGCAGACGATTGAGCAGCTCCGCAGCTTTGCCGCCGACGCCTTCGTGGTGATTGCTTACGGCCAGATCTTGTCTCAGGAAATTCTGGATATTCCCCGGTTGGGCTGCATCAACGCCCACGGCTCCCTGCTGCCTGCCTACCGAGGGGCCGCGCCGATTCAGTGGAGCCTCTATCACGGCGAGGCCGAGACGGGGGTGACGACGATGCTGATGGAGGCGGGGATGGATACGGGGCCAATGCTGCTCAAGGCGGCTGTCCCAATTGGCTTGCTGGACAATGCCCTGGATTTAGCGAAAACCCTGGCGGCTCTCAGCGCCGATGCCCTGCCTCAAACGCTGACTCAGCTCGATCAGGGAATGCTGACGCCTGAACCGCAGGCTGACGAGCAGGCGACCTATGCTCCTCTGATTCAAAAAGAAGATTACGTCCTGGACTGGTCAAAACCGGCGATCGCTTTGCACAATCAGGTGCGCGGTTTCTATCCCAACTGCCTCAGCCAGTTCCGCAACGACCCGATCAAAATTACCGCCACCGTCCCCCTCGATTCGCCCTACCGCCCGCAATGGTCTGACACGATGCCAGATTTGGCCGCCGCCAGCCAAGCTCTAGATCAGGCATCTCTGGTAGCCGCTCAGCCGGGTGAAATTGTCAGCTTGATCAAAGGTTACGGCCCAGTGGTGATGACTGGAGAGGGGCTGCTGCTGCTAGCTGAAGTGAAGCCGAGTGGCAAGCGATCGCAGTCAGGCTGGGATTTTGTCAACGGTAGCCGCATTGAAATAGGAGAAAGTTTGCGGTAGCCGCAGATTCGATCAGGCGCGACTAAAATTGATGTAATTTGCCTGCTGACGATTGACCTAGGCTCTATGATTCCTCCAGCCGTTCCACCTGCTAGTGTGCTTGGCCCTTTTGAAGATCCCTTAGCGGGTGGCCTGACGGGACTAGTGTTTGATCTGGCAACCAAGGTGGGCGGTGCTCTTATAGATACGGTCAAAGATCGGCGGCAGGCCAGGGCAGCTTTAGAGCGCTACGAAGGGAAATATCGCCGTCGCTATGGAGCTGTCCGCATCTTGGGGATGAAGCAGGACTATCCCTTAGAGCAGGTCTACACCAAGGTCAAGTTTCTAGACGACCTGAGCATTCGTCGATTTGAGTCGTTGGAAGCGTTAGAAGAGAGCTACCGAGGTTTAGCGATCCGGCAACTTAGTACGAGAGAGTGTACGCCGCAAGACGGTACGGACGTTATCAATCGGCATCAGTGTCTAACGGTGTTGGGCCAGCCAGGAGCCGGTAAATCAACTTTCCTACGACGGGTCGGACTGGCGGCCTTTCAGGGCAAGCAGCCTGGTGGCTTGCAGCATGAATGCATACCCGTTTTTTTAGAGCTGAAGCGATTCAATCCGAATCAGATTGACTTGGTCAGTGCCGTGGTGCAGGAACTGGCAAACTTTGGCTTTCCAGAAGCCCCCGCCTTTGCCACTAAGGCTCTAGAACAGGGCAAACTGCTGATTCTGCTGGATGGCTTGGATGAGGTACCTAAGACAATTTTGAATCCGGCGATTGAGGCGATTCAGGACCTTGTCACCCGCTATGACCAGAACCGCTTTATTACCTCCTGTCGCACTGCCGCCCACCGCACTGACTTTCTTGGCTTTACCAATGTTGAACTTGCCGACTTCGACGGTGAGCAGATTGAAACGTTTATCAAAAACTGGTTTCAAACGCCGCTAGATCAGGAAAGTAACACGGCCCAACGGTGCTGGGAGCAGCTCAATGATAATCGTAACCAAGCGGCTAAAGAGCTGGCTCAAACGCCCTTGCTGCTCACATTTCTCTGCCTGGTCTACAACCGCACGCAAAAGTTCTTTGACAAACGAGCTACGCTCTATCGCAAAGCCCTCGATATTCTACTAGAGGAATGGGCGGCAGATAAGCGGCTGGTGATGGGAGATATCTATGAAGGACTCAACACCGAATTAGAAAAGGTGATGCTGGCCGAGATTGCCTATGAGGGGTTTGTGAACGATCAGCTTTTCTTTACCCGGCAAGAGCTGGTAGATAGAATCAACGCGTTTATTGAAGATACGGCAGACAAACCCACGTTGCCCGGTAAAGATATTTTAGACGCCATTGCCGAGCAGCAAGGCATCTTTGTAGAGCGAGCCGAAGATGTTTACTCATTTTCTCACCTGACGCTGCAGGAGTACTTGACCGCAAAGTATATTAGTCAAGAGCCTGAACTAGTCAACGCTACCGTTGCAGAGCATCCCACTGAAGATCGCTGGCGAGAAGTGTTTCTACTCATTCCAGGGATATTGAGCAAGGCTGATAGCTATCTGCTCCACATGCAGACAGTGGCGCAACAACATCTAAAGGAACCAAAGCTGAAAGCGCTGATTCAGTGGGCTGATAGGGCTACAGCCGAATCGGCAGGAAACTGCAAACCTGCGGCCAAACGAGTAGGCGCGATTTTTCTTGTCCTCGCCCTCGCTTTCGACCTCGCCCGCGACCGCGCCCTCGCCCTCGCCCTCGCCCGCGCCTTCGCCCTCGCCCGCGCTTTCGACCTCGCCTTCGCCCGCGCCCGCGCCCTCGCCCTCGCCCTCGACCTCGCCCTCGACCTCGCCCTCGCCCGCGACCGCGACCGCGCCCGCGCCCGCAAATTTAAAGAAATGAAAATCTTTAAATTTGCAGATTTTGACAACTTAATAGACCAGTTGACCGCGTTTCAAGCAGAAATTCCCGATAGCAATCAGCCCAAAGAAGTCCAACAAGCCTTTGTTGAACGAATATTTGGTTTATGGTGTAATACGCTTGACTTTGATCCAGAAATCTCAAACCTTACCTCAGAAGAGAAACAGTTTTTGACCGACTACTTGGCGATCAACCACTTAATCTTGGACTGCAAAGAATGTGCTGTCCGGGTTTCGCAACAGACCTGGGAGAAAATTGAAAACCGAATGTTGACCGTGTGGGATTAAATGAATTTGTTATTCAGGCTTCCGGCGCATTCACCCAGCAGTTATTAACAATTTGCTGTGCTGCTTTTTGCACCGCGATCGCCCAGTCTTCATCTGCCTTCAATGCTTTCTCCACCCCGTTCAGCCCCTGATAGAAAAGCTGCCAGCCCTGCTGTTCCCGCTCATAAGCTTGCTGCAGTGGGCTGGGTTCGCCCTGGGTGAAATCTAGACATTCCTGAATTTGAGGAATTCCCACCCGCATAAACTCAGCCGCTTCTGCCGTCTTGCCCTGGTCAAACAGCGTTGCCACCTTCAGCGCGAATCGCAGCAGCGCCACCGTCATCGGCAGGTACGAGATGAAGCAGCCGGTGAAGGGATTGGTAATTGCTTTAATTTCATCCACGCTGAGGGGCAGCGCTTCCGCATAAGCCGAGAACATTAAGATTCGCAGGTAGTCGCCAATCTGCTTGCCCACCTTTGCCATTGCGATCGCCTCTTGGGCAAAGCCTTCCTTGTCGTGACGCATAATCAGTCCTGAGGCATGGGTGTAGCCCAGACGTTCCGGCTGGGTCAGAGTTGAGAGCAGATAGGCCTGATCCTCGGCCCGACCGATGAAACCGGGAGTAAACGGCTGAAAGCGGCGCAGGCTGTCCACCAAGATGCCATTGGTCCCGCCGGTGACGTGAATCCGCTGCAGGCAGGCGTTCTCGCTGTCTAGGGCAGAATTGGCGTCGTAGCGGGTCATCATCTCCGCTTCGGTAGAAAGGGCTTGGGGCAGCTTGCTAAAGAAAATATGCTCATCAGGGCTGAGGCTGACGTCCGGGAAAGTCACATCCGGGGTAAAAACGCCCTTGTGAATGTCCCGCTGATTCACCAGCGCTCCGGCAATCATGCCTAGCTCAATCGGGCGACCGGCTGCGTCTTCACCCACCGCGCCCCACAGCGGCGTCTGGAAATGCTCAAAAGCCGAAGCGCCAGTTTGCTCAATCAGTTCTGGCTGCGGAAAGACCTGATCCAAGTCAATCTTGAAGGTGGCTTTGATTTCCGGGTTGATTAGAACGTGCCACAGCGCCGCGATCGCCTTCAAGAAGCTGTAGTGCCGCCCGTAGCGGCCATCGACGCCAAATACCAGCAGCAGCTCAGCCGCGTGCTGATCGGGGCAGCAGCGATCGACAATCGGCAGCAAAACCTGCTCAATCAGCGCCTGGGTGTCGGCTTCAGTGAACGCGAAGATGTTGAGATAGTCGAGCGGTTCATGGGCAGCCAGCACGTTATGCAGATAGAGCTTACCCAATGTCTGGAGTCGCTTGTGGGTCACAGACACTGAGAGCACACAGTTGACTTTGGCCGAAGCCTGGGCCTGGGCCTGATGCTCTGCCGCGATCGCCTGATTCAGGTGCTTGAGGCCGTAGAGAATTTCGTTATTTTCTGGGCGAGTCCCGATGGGAATCGGATGGTCATACCAGTAGAGCTGAGGTTCTTCTAGCGTTTGGGTAATCTGGGCTTCAAAGTCGGTGTCAAAGTTGGAAAGATCGGCGCTGCTGAGGGGTACCGTTAGCAATGCATTAGAGGTGAAGAGAATTTGTTTAGCCGGATCTTGAATCGGCTCCGGATTGAGCTGGCTAATCTTAACTGTCCGCTGCTGTCGGAGCGCTTCGACCCGATCGGCTTCCTGACCGAGAATGCCGGTGCCCTCTGGGAAAAAGACTGACCAAACCATTTCCGCGATCGCCGGATCGTCTGGTTCTTCCGTTAGTGCAGTCTGGACTTGCTTCAGCTTGGCGGCAAAAGTGGCATCCTGCTGGATGCGTTGCTCCAATTCTGCCTGAATTTGCTCAGCGCTACGGCGATAAAATTCAGCCCATTCCCGCCACTGAGGGGCCTGAGCTAGCTGCTCTAAACAGGCTTGAGCCTGCCTGAACTGAGGATGGCGATCGCCTGCAAGCAAAATTAGAAAAGCTGAATTGAGATTTTGCAGTAAATCTGGATTGGGCGCGTCGTCTGCTAATGCTGAAACGTCCAGCGGCGCAATAGCCACCTCAAGCGGCTGCAGCAAAAACTGAAGAATTGAGTGGAGGGCTGTCATTGCTAGATCGGAATTCCTAAAGAGCCATCAAGACAGATGCAGCTTGTCTAGTTATAAGCCAAACGGCTAGCCCAGAAGGTGATTTACACTTCAAAGCCTCACAAGATCGTCATAACTTTACTTTGAATTTTTACGTCAAATCCCAAAGCTGCGAGAGCGTCACAATCTGATAGCCCTGTTGCGTTAAGGCAGGTAGCAGATTCTTGAGTACTCGCGCCGTGTTTTGAGCTCGTTCTACTGAACCACCGTGCAGCACCAAGATCGCACCCGGAAAGACAAATTGAGAGACGTACCAGGCCGTAAACTGCGGCTCATTGGCGAAGCGAAAAGTGTCAAACGGAATCATAGAGGCCAAGGCAAAGCGCGGCTCATAGCCTTCCATCTGTTTCAGTACCTGCAACATGCTGGGGGTGTAGAGGCCCCGGCCGGGTCGATACCAGCGCAGGGGCTGATCGGCAAAGGTAAAGATGCGATGATGAGCGGTTTGGATGTGACGGTGAAATAAATCAGGAGCTAAAGAGGCGGCGAGGTCATCTACCTCACCGTGGTTGGCAATTTCGTGCCCCTGCTGCCGCATTTGTTGCAAAATTTCGCCATCGTCGTTGAGATGGCTGCTAATAATGAAAAAAGTGGCCTGGGCAGGCGTATCTAGGGGGCCGAGGTGCTGATTGTGATCGGCGATCGCCGCTAAGATTTGCCGGGTTGAAGCATCTCCAGGCTCATCTGGAGTGGGGACATCGTCAATTGTCAGCGCTACAGCCCGCGCAGCGGTGGGCTTGTAGAAAACGGCATCAGGAAAGAATCTGGCAACCTGCTGAACCAGCCGATACTGAGGCTTCATGAACAATCAAACTCTGCAGCAGTCATCTTATCCCATGCTGCACCAACCGATTTAAGGACGCCGACTGCCGACGCCCTTATTTTTATCGTAGCTGACTTAAAACGCGGGGTGCTTGGGCTTAAGACAGGTGGGAAATTAACCGCGCATTCCAGGAATCAAGCTGCCGCTGAGGCGCTTGAGTACGCGACCGGCAATATCGGCATAGTGAATATCCCCCGCTAGGAGCTGACCTAGCCGCTTGGTAGCAGTAGGCCGCTTAATGCCGACGCGATAGCCAACCCCCGGCATCCGGTAGAAGATACCCGCAATTCGCTGGGCCCACTGCATGTCTGCGCCCCATTCCTGATGCATGACATCGGTATAGCCCTGTAGGGCATCTGGACTGCCCGCGATCGCCTGATCCAGCGCCTCTGCTGCCTTCACGCCGCTATAGATAGAAGGCCGAATGCCCTCCGCTGTGAGCGGATCGACAACGGCGGCAGCTTCTCCCACAATCACGGCGTTGAGGGTATGCAGCGGGCGATTGCCGTCCCAGAGCTTCAGCGAATCTACATATTCAGTGCCCTGGTCATAGGTCACCCCAAACTCAGGCAGATATTTTTCAATGGAGGAGCGAAATTCTTTTAGGCTGCTGCCCAAAAAAGTGCCCGCTCCGATGGAAAAACCGTCTGATTTGGGAAAATTCCACAGACAGCCATTTTTAACTAAGCCAAACTCAAAGTTGATCGCGTCATTCTCGCTGACGGCGGCGGGCGCTTTGACTTCTAGAATGCCAACCTGTCTTAGCTTCGGCTCTTTGAACCCTAGCCACTCAGCCATCTTACCTTTAGCGCCGTCAGCACCAACTAAAAACTTAGCTTCTTGAATTCCTTCAGAGGTTTGGACAACCCAGCGATCGCCCTTGAACTCTACGCCCATTACCGCTACGCCATCACGGACTTCTGCCCCTTGTGCCTGCGCCTGCTTCACCAAGAAGTGATCAAAGACGTCCCGCTTTACCATCCAAATCGGCTCGGAAGTTTCGAGCTTGGCGTCAATCGGATCGCCTAGCTTCCAGGTATAGCGAACCTGGTTCACTTTGCGATCGATTGCCGGAGCGAAGTCAAAGTCAAACCACTGGGCCACGCTGGGAGACACTGCACCGCTACAGGGCTTATAGCGGGGTAAATTAGCTTTTTCTAGGACTAAAACTGACCGTCCCCGCTTAGCTAGGTGATAGGCGACTGTTGTGCCTGCAGGCCCGGCTCCGACAATAATGCAGTCGAACATAGGTGAAAACAAAACTCCCAATGATTGAAATTGTTCGTGGGCTTGTCTAAAGTTTTAGTCCCCACAGATTTGTTTAAGAAACAGCGTAAATACTGATAGACGGCATTCTTCTGTTGCAGTACCAGTGATAGCCTAACTACATTTAAGCGATCGCCATAGATTCAAGCGAGACTCTTCAAAGAGATTTCAAATCAGTTTTATAAAACTTGATTTTTCTACTTAAGTAGTCGAGCTCAGTGATTTATGGGAGACAGTATTTACTAGCTAGCTTCAGTGCGAAAGTCAACTGTCGTAGGGCATACCAATTTGCTAAGTTTTTGCCAATTCTGCTACAGCTACTGAAAAACATTGAGAACAAAACGTCTGTAAAAACCGCAGCTCTGTTGCTGTGACCACATCGGTTCAGGTAAATTTTCGCCAACATAGTTCATGAGTCTTGCGGAGTACAAAGTCTGAGCAAAGCCATAGGATGACTATAGCCAGGTTGATGAAGCTGCGATGAAGTTCAACTATAAGCGCTCAGCTCTGACAGCTTCAAAGACTATGAGTTTGCTGTTCACCCTTAGGTTTTTGGATAAAGCTTATGTCTTGGGAAGTTTGTATTCAGTATGCTAACGGCAAAGAACAAGTGCTGCGAACCTATCAAAACCTGGAAGTTGCCCTCAACTGCGTTGATCGGATCTACGCAGTTAAAGGCTACCCCCTACATTTGGCCTATTGTGTCCGCCCTGGTTATGACGGTCAGGCTATACCGTCATAATGTCTTTTTCTTTCTCAGCTAGGTACTGATCGATTTTGGCGGTGTATTTATCTGTGAGCGACTGCACCTGATCTTGCAGATCTCGCGACTCGTCCTCAGAGATATCGCTGTTTTTTTCTTGCTTGCGAATACTATCGATGCCGTCTCGGCGCACATTGCGCACCGAAACTTTGCCTTCTTCTGCATACTTAGCCGCCAGCTTGACGAACTCTTTACGCCGCTCGCTGGTGAGGGCCGGAATATTCAGCCGTACGACCTTACCGTCGTTGTTAGGAACTAGCCCGACATCCGACAGCGAAATTGCTCGCTCAATTTGGCTCAGACTGCTGGGGTCGAAAGGCTGAACCAGCAGCGTTGAAGCATCTGGGATACTGATATTGGCCAGAGACTTTAGCGGTGTAGGTGAACCATAATAGTCCACCATGACTCTATCGAGCAGCGAGGCGTTGGCTCGCCCAGTGCGAATCGTGTTGAAGGCCCGCTGGGTGGCTTCAACCGCCTTTTTCATGGTTTGTTCAACTTCAGCTAACTTCACAAGATTCCCCTACTATCGTGCCAATGGGTTCTCCCATCACAGCCCGGCAAATATTACCGCGAACCGAAAGGTCAAAAACCGTAATGGGGATGTTGTTATCTTTGCACAAGGCGATCGCGGTACTGTCCATCACCTTCAGATCATGTGCTAACACATGACTGTAAGTGAGTGTATGAAACCGCTTAGCGTCTGGGTTCTCTTTGGGGTCAGAGTCGTAAACCCCGTCTACCTTGGTGGCCTTGAAGACAACTTCGGCATTGATCTCAGCTGCCCTGAGAGCTGCCGTTGTATCCGTGGTGAAAAAAGGATTGCCGGAACCCGCCCCAAAAATGACCACCCGGCCTTTCTCTAAATGGCGAATGGCCCGCCTGCGAATATAAGGCTCAGCCACTTCCTGCATGGCGATCGCGGTTTGGACGCGGGTAGGAATCTCGGCCTGCTCTAGGGCATCCTGCAGCGTCATTGCGTTCATGACCGTCGCAATCATGCCAATGTAGTCAGCCGTCGCCCGGTCCATTCCCGCTGCTGCGCCCTTAATCCCGCGAAAGATATTGCCGCCGCCCACCACAATCGCAATCTGAACGCCGTTGCCGACAACTTCTGCAATTTCCTGGGCGATGTATTGAACAACACTTGGATCAATACCATAGGAAAGATCGCCCATCAGGGCTTCGCCGCTCAGTTTTAGCAAGACCCGCTGATAGGTATTTCCCATGAATCAAAAAATAAGCTTGTATTAGGCTACAGGTCAATCTGTCCCTCAAGATAGCAGCCGATGCAATCATTAGGCCATAAATTTTATCGTCTAACGGGTCAGTTGCCCCCAAGCCGATATTCAAATCAGCCTAAATTTTTGCCCTGCCAGTACAGACAGGACAGAGTCGGGCAGAGGTGAACCGCCAGGAAGTCTGAGATAATTGCAGAGTCTCAACCGTCTTTAGCTATCTCCTGCCTGCCAATGAACGCTCCGCTGCTGACCCAATCTGGCACCGTCCTCCTCTGGATTGGCTTAGTCGGCATTACGGCCACTGCTCTGAAGCAGTTCACAACCGCTGGGCCTGAAGTTATTCGCAAGGTGGTTCATATTGGCGTTGGCAACGTTATTCTCATTGCCTGGTGGCTGGCTATTCCAGCCTGGTTAGGCATTGCCGCCTCTGTGCTGTTTAGCTGTGTGGCTCTCATCTCTTACCGCCTACCCCTGATTCCTGGACTCGATAGCGTTGGTCGAGACAGCTTGGGAACTTTCTTCTATGCCGCTAGCATCGGCATCTTGATAGCCTGGTTCTGGCCGCTGCAGCTACCTCACTACGGCGTTATCGGCATTTTGATTATGACCTGGGGGGATGGGCTGGCGGCATTAGTTGGGCAAAACTTTGGAGCGCATCCCTACGAGGTAGGAGGGATGCAGAAAAGCTGGGAAGGCTCTCTGGCAATGGCGATCGCTAGCAGCTTGGTCTGCTTACTGGTGCTGCTGAGCGTCCAAGGAGCCTCTGGGCCAACGTGGATAACTGCGATCGCAGTCGGGCTTATTGCCACCGGGCTAGAAGCCTTTTCTAAATTTGGCATTGATAACCTGACGGTACCCATTGGTGCAGCAGCGATCGCTTTTTGGCTGAACCAAACTTTGCTGTCGCTCTAGCAACAGCCGGGTAAAAGTATCTTTTGCTACAATCTAAGAACTAAGTGTAAGTGTTTTCTTTATCAATGCTTAGCTTTAATGGCTCTTAATTAAAGCTTTCAACTTGATTCAAGTTGCCCAGAAACATTGTCTCTGATGCATCCGTCTCAAGAATTTAAGACCACTCTTGAGACGGATTTTTTAGGAAAACATTTATGTCAATAAATAGATAAAGCCTCTCATGAGTCATTTTAGCGGACTTTACGTAACTAGCTTGTTTTGTGAAGGAATTGTAAATTACCGAAACTTTCAATCCGCTATGTTCGTTACGTTCGTTAAAAAACTGATAGGGGTCAATCGCAATAAGAGCTACGCACAAACTTCGTCTGGCGTCAAAAGTATTACTTGTTGATTCAGCTCAAGTTTTACGTACGTACTTCTCTCAGTATTAACCAGCAAATTGTTCCTGCCTGAAACTTTAGACGCTTGCAGGCGTGTTTTTTCGGCTGCAGGCCAGCTTGTCACATCTCCTAGTCAGTCTTACTCCTTAGCCTCTTATGCCTAACCCACCCTCCAGAATCCCTTCAACAATTTCTGTCGTCATTCCCGTCTACAACGGCGGCGAGTCTTTCCGAAAATGTCTGCGCAGTCTGCATACAGGTCTGATTCCCGATGAAGTTATTGTGGTTTCTGATGGAGATACTGATGGTTCGTGGCGGATAGCGGAGCAGTTTGGGGCAAAGGTTATTCGCTGCCCTGTCAGTCGGGGGCCAGCCACGGCGCGCAACATTGGAGCTAAGGCAGCCCAGGGCGATATTGTTTTTTTCGTAGATGCAGACGTGACGCTCCATCCTGAAACCGTTCACCGGGTAATGGAGGTGTTTCAGACTAACTCTGAAGTAGCCGCTTTAATTGGCTCTTATGATGATGCCCCAGGTTCAGCCAATTTCTTATCGCAATATCGCAACCTGTTTCATCATTACACTCATCAGATTTCTAATGAGGCGGCCTCTACGTTTTGGGGTGCCTGTGGCGCAGTGCGGCGGGAAGTCTTTTTGCAGGTAGGGGGGTTTGATCAGCGCTACCGGGCGGCCTGCGTTGAGGATATTGAACTGGGATATCGCCTCAAGCAGTATGGCTACGCCATTCGCTTATGCAAACACATTCAGGTGAAGCATTTGAAGCGATGGGAACCCTTATCAATGCTTAAAGCAGATTTTTTCTACCGGGCACTGCCCTGGACGGCCTTGATTTTACGGCATCAACAATTAAATAATGATTTGAACTTAGATTGGTCAAGTCGTCTCAGCGTCATTTTGGCTTTCACTCTGCTCCTAACGCTGCTGACAACTGGCTTCTGGCCTAGTGCTCTCGGACTTTCTCTAGCGATCGCCCTGCTTCTAGTTCTGATCAATGCGCCCGTTTACCGCTTCTTTCGGCATAAGCGAGGCTGGCGTTTTACAGCGTGCGTCATCCCCTGGCATTGGCTCTATTTTCTCTATAGTGGCTTAGCCTTTGCAATTGGCCTAGCACGTCACCATCTCTCACAGATTAAGCTGGCGACCCGTCGTCGCTTAATCGGAACCTCAGCAAACTAATTCAAGCACCTATCTTATTAGCTATGTCCAATGTCAGGCACCATTATCCAACCGTTGTCATTGGCGGCGGCCCTGCTGGGCTAACAGCTGCCTACGTTCTCAGCAAGGAGAACAAAAGCTCGGTTGTCCTTGAAAAGGCCGATAGAGTAGGCGGCATCTCTAGAACTGAAACTTACAAAGGCTATCGGTTTGATATTGGCGGGCACCGCTTTTTCACCAAGGTCGAGGTGGTCAAGAAACTTTGGCACGAGGTTCTCGACAAAGAGTTTATTCGTGTGCCTCGGCTCTCTCGCATTTATTACGATGGCAAGTTTTTCAACTATCCGCTGGAGCCTTTCGATGCCCTTTCAAAGCTGGGAATTTTAAATAGCTTTCAGATTCTAACCAGCTATCTAAAGATCAAGGTCAAGCCCTTGCCCACTGAAAACAACTTAGAAGAATGGGTGACCAATCGTTTTGGCAAGCAGCTATACGAAACTTTCTTTAAAACCTACACGGAAAAAGTTTGGGGCATTCCCTGTACGCAAATTCAGGCTGACTGGGCCGCTCAGCGCATCAAGGGACTCTCTTTGAAAAAAGCTGTCCTCAATGCCCTCTTTAAGGTCAACAACACCAAAACCCTAATCAAGGAGTTTGACTACCCGATTTTAGGTCCGGGCATGATGTGGGAGCGCTTTCAAGAGCGCCTAGATCAGAAAGGATCGCCTGTGCATCTCAAGACGAATGTGACTCAGGTGAAGCGCTCAGGTAAGCGTATCACCCATATCGTGGCCGAGCAGGGGGGTGAGACTCAAGAGTTTACGGGTGACCAGTTCATTTCCAGTATGCCGGTTTCGGCTTTGCTGAAGCGCCTAGATCCGCCGCCGCCGCCAGAGGTGCTCGCGGCAGCTAACGGCCTCAAGTACCGAGACTTCATGATTGTCTCTCTGGTGATTGATCAGCCTAAGCTTTTCCCAGACAACTGGATTTACATTCATAGCCCCGCGTTTAAGGTTGGTCGCATTCAGAACTTCAAGAACTGGAGTCCGGCTATGGTGCCAGATGCTGATAAAACCTGCTTGGGTATGGAATATTTCTGCAGTGAAGGAGACGACCTGTGGGAAATGGCAGATGAGGATTTAATTAAGCTAGCCAGTCAAGAAGTGGTCAATTTGGGCCTAGTAGATGGCATTGACCGGATTAAAGATGGGGTCGTCATTCGGCAGTACAAAGCCTATCCGGTTTATGACGGTGAGTATCGTCAGCATCTCAAAGTTCTGCAGGATTACCTGTCTACGTTTGAAAATCTGCAAACGGTGGGCCGTAATGGCATGCACCGCTACAACAACCAGGATCACTCAATGCTGACTGGAATTCTAGCCGCTAGAAATATCCTGGGTGAAAATCATGACTTGTGGGAAGTCAACACCGAACGGTCTTACCACGAAGACTTCATGAAAGAGCCTGCCGAAAAGTCAGCCGATCAGCCCAAACAGGCAGTTGTGGCTTAGAACAGGGAAAAGGCAAGATGGCTCCACTTTCTCAAGCGCTACCCCAGGTTTCAGTGATTGTGCCGGTTTTCAATGATGCGGCCCGGCTGCAGCGCTGCCTGAAGGCACTTGAGCAACAGACGTATCCTCAGTCTGACTATCAGGTGATTGTTGTTGACAACGATTCAGATAACCAGGCTGAGATATTGTCTTTAGTTGAGCAATTTTCTCAGGCGATCGCCGCTGTTGAAACCACGCCAGGTTCCTACGCGGCTCGCAATCGCGGCATTCAGCTAGCTCAGGGAGAGGCGATCGCCTTTACCGACGCCGACTGCATTCCGGCGGCTGACTGGCTAGAAAAAGGCGTGCAGAAACTGTTAGCGCATTCTCACTGTGGCTTAGTTTCAGGCAACATTGAAATTTTTCCTCAGGACGCCGAGCATCCCACCGCCGTTGAGCTATTTGAGATTGCCACTGCTTTTCCGCAAGAGCAGCATCTTAGAGATATGAAGTATGGCGCTACGGCGAACTTGTTTACCTGGAAAGCGGTGATTGAGGCCGTTGGGCCTTTTAATGAAACGCTGAAGTCAGGCGGCGATCTGGACTGGGGACAGCGGGTTTACCGCGCTGGCTATCAGCAAGTTTATGGGGCAGAGGTGCGAGTGGCCCATCCGGCCAGAGTTTCGCTCGCCCAAATTCATCAAAAAACAATTCGGCTGGCAGGCGGGCACTATGACTTGTTAAACCGAAATCTCTACCATTTCTTTCATCAGGGCACGCTGCCCTATACGCTGACCCAGCAGAAATGGATACCCCCTAAGCTACTGAATCACCTGATTTTTGGCGTCATCTTAGGTCAGGATTTAATTCCGCCCGTGATGTATGTGATGAGCGTATTTAGAAGCTCTAAGCTGAGTCGAATCAGCGAAAAGGTCAAGGTTTCACTCGTCATTTTCTTTGTTCGCTACAGCAGCGCTTGGGCCAAAATTCGGCTCAGGCTAGGAGCTTCACCCGCTCGGGTTTAAACCGACAAGGCAAAGACTAAGCTAGCCGTACATTCAGATATTCTGCAGCGCAAGTTCCGGAGAATAGTGTGAAGATAGCATTTATCGTTGGGGAGTTTCCTGTTCTATCTGAAACGTTCATTTTGAATCAGATTACAGGACTGATTGATCGAGGTCATAGCGTTGACATTTATGCAGATGCCGCGGGTGACTGGAGCAAACTGCATGGCGATGTCATTGACTACGACCTGCGTAGTCGAACCCATTATTTTCCGGCAGTTCCTGTCAATCTGCTTGAGCGCGTGATTAAGGGAATTGGCATTGCCGCCTCTCATTTTTTGCGGTCGCCTACCGATACCTGGCGATCGCTCAACTTTCTCAAGCACGGTGAGCCTGCTGTTTCGCTTTGGCTTCTCTATAGCCTAATTCCCAACTTTAAAGAACGCTACGACATCATTCACTGTCAGTTTGGCACCTCTTGCTTTCGCGCTATGGCTTTTCAAACCATGAATGCGCCTAGCGCTAAACTGCTCACCATGTTTCGGGGGCAGGATATTAGCCGGTTCATTCAGCTCAAAGGCCCCCACGTTTACGATCGCCTGTTTCAGGTTGGAGATTACTTTTTAGCTAACTGCAAATTTTTTCAGCAGCGAGCCGTTGAGCTAGGCTGTCCGGCAGACAAAATTCGGGTGCACGGATCGGGACTGGACTGCAGCCGCTTTCCCTTTCAAGCGCGATCTTTTCCTCCCACCGGGCCAGTGCGAATCGCTACGGTCGGTCGGCTAGTAGACAAAAAAGGAATTGAATACGCGATTCGAGCGATCGCCCAGTGCCACCAAACCTACCGCAACATTGAATACTGGATTATAGGCGAAGGCCCACTAAGAAGCTCACTTGAGCAGCTAATTGAGTCGTTGGGGATGAGCCAGACTATCAAGCTGCTGGGGCGAAAATCTCAGGCCGAACTGATTGCTTTACTCAAAGAGGTTCACCTTTTTGTCGCGCCGAGCATCACGGCAGCCGATGGCGATCAGGATGCTCCTGTCAACGTGTTGAAAGAAGCGATGGCGATGGGGCTGCCCGTGGTGAGTACCCTGCACGGCGGCATTCCGGAACTGGTGGAAGAGGGAATTTCAGGCTTCTTGGTACCAGAGCGAGACGCTGCCGCGATCGCCCAAAAGCTGCTGTATCTGATTGAGCATGCCGAAGCTTGGCCGCAAATGGGACAGGCCGGACGCGCCTTTGTGGAAAAGCATTACAGCTTAACTCGTCTCAACGACCAGCTTGTGGAGCTTTATCAGCAGCTATTAATTTCGACTCCCCCCACGTCTAAGCCAGTCTTACAGACCACTTTTTAGTTCATTTTGGAGGATTTATGAGTTTAGCGACGACCGAAACCGCAGCTTCAGCCGCTGCTACGCCCAAGGCTCACGAGCCTATTGTCACTCTGGTGGTGGTGCCGCGAGAGCGCTTTAGCTGCGCCCGTCAGTCCTTGGAGAGTATTTATGCCCATACCCAAATACCCTTCAAACTGGTTTACGTAGACGGCAACTCCCCTAGTTCTTTACGGCACTACCTGCAGCAGCAGTCACAGCAGTACGGCTTCCAAATCGTCAGCACTGACTACTATTTGTACCCCAATCAGGCCCGTAACCTGCTTTAGGCCCAGGTTACGGGA
>JAAHIC010000149.1 GCA_010671965.1 Leptolyngbya sp. SIO4C5 | reverse complement strand
TGACTGAGCTAGAAATTCCCGAGCGGCTGGCCTTTCCTCAAACCTACGAAGATGGTCGTCTGGCCCCCTTTATCCGAGTGGTAAATCACTGGGTAGACTGTATCGATCGCGGTCAGGTGACAGCCCCTGCTTTGCCAGAGGGCTACTACTCGCAGCTCCTGATGGATTTGACCCACCAGTCTAGCCAGCAGGGGCGCTGGGTTGAGGTACCGCCTCACTGAGGCGTGCAGTTGCGCCAGATGGCATCTGCGACCCGGCGGACATCATGGATTTCGGCAACGTCGTGGACTCGCAAAATATCGGCTCCCCCAGCGATCGCTGCGGCACAGGTGGCTGCCGTGCCCCAGACTCGCTGACTGGGATCGGGCTGGTTCAAGATCCAGCCGATAAAGCTCTTGCGCGAAGTCCCCACCAAAATAGGAAGGTTGAGAGACTTAAACTCTGGCAGCCGCCGCAGAATGTCTAAATTTTGCGGGTAGGTTTTGGCAAAGCCGATGCCCGGATCTACGGCAATCTGCTCAGGAGACAGACCGGCGGCGATCGCCCGCTCAGTTTGCTGCTGTAGAAAAGCAGTTATTTCAGCCACGACATCTGTGTAGTCAGTCATCTGCTGCATCGTTTGCGGCGTGCCGCGAATATGCATCATGATGTAGGGCACCTGCTGCTGCGCCGCGACTTTGAAAATTTCAGGCTCAAACGTACCGCCAGAAATATCGTTGATGATATCAGCTCCGGCCTCAACAGCAGCCTGGGCTACAGCAGCGCGAGTGGTATCTACCGAAATCACAGTTGAGCTAAGAGCCTGATTAGGATCGCGCCGCACCGCTCGAATCACCGGAATTACTCGCTGTAGTTCGGCCTCAACTGAAATTTGCTCAGCCCCCGGACGGGTTGACTGGCCGCCAATGTCAATCAAATCAGCTCCGGCGCTGACCAAATAGCAAATGCGGCTGACGGCCATCTCTAAGCTATTGAACTGACCGCCATCGCTAAAGCTATCCGGCGTGACGTTGAGAATACCCATAAGGTACGTACGCTGCCCCCAGAGAAAAGTCTGGTTGCGGATTTTCCAAGGCTTGACATTCATACCTATACGGCCAAACAAACAGAAGTTACGCAGTTCAGAATTGAAGGCACCAGCGGGAAGGGTCAGGATCCTCCCTGCTTCTGGGCAAGAGGTATAGCGACAGCTAGGGCGATCCAGCGGCTAGTTAAAGCTTAGTCGTTCAACAGATTATCATCACTTACGTGTTTACTGTATTAAATTACACTTTTAATTCCATATCTTTACCATCACGGCTTTCAAGGCCAGTATTGAGCCATATTAATTCACGCCGCCTGATGCTGAGCGGCATCATTTAAATTCAAATCATATCTGTTAGCAACTAAGTAGCTAAGCTCCCCTCACCCCAGCGCTGATGCCACGCCAACCTGACGTAAATTTAGGCGCTAGGATAAAGGTATCTGCTTACAGCTAACATGCTAGAACTGCACTGCCATACGACCTTTTCTGACGGTACGCTAACGCCCACTCAGCTTGTTCAATCAGCCCTAGCCGCGGGCGTTAGAGCCTTAGCCATTACTGACCACGACACTATGGCCGGATGGGACGAGGCGATCGCGGCGGCGGCCCATTATCCGCTTGAAATAGTGCCAGGTTTAGAACTGAGCACAGTTCATCTAGATCGATCGCTCCATATTCTAGGCTTTTATCCCGACCGCGATCGCCTCCAGAATCCTCTGCAAGAGCGAATTGCCGGGCGGCGGCGGCGAGCCCAAAAGATGGTAGAAAAGTTGGCTGAACTGGGCTATCCGGTTGAGCTGCCGCCTATGTCAGCCGCCATGTCTCCGGGACGACCCCACATTGCCGCAGCTTTGGTAGCGGCTGGCTATGTCAAAACGACACAGGAAGCATTTGAGCGCTGGCTGGGGGATCAGGGGCCAGCCTATGTGCCCTACGAAAAATTTTCAGTGACAGCAGGAATTCAGCTGCTGCGCAACTGCGGCGCGGTGCCGGTGTGGGCCCACCCCTATCTCTTTAGAGGCGGCAGCGTAGAAGCGGTTTTGCCGGAGCTGGTTGAGGCCGGACTGGTAGGAATTGAGGTTTATCATCCCAACCATCGACCGCGTCAGGTGGAAAAACTGCTGAAGCTGTGCCGTCAGTACAAATTGCTGGCTACCGGCGGCAGCGACTATCACGGCCCGGCCAAAGACTTTAGCGAGCATACGGGCTTGAATCAGCTCCACGTGCCGCTAGCGCTGCTGCCGCCGCTACAGGACAAAGCCTTGCAGCTACGAGGCTTGCAGCCGATGAGGTGACTGCTATGCGCGACTAGGCTGACGACTACTGCTGATTGGCGCGGGCGTCGCGAACTGCCGCAATGAAGAAGAGAACCACTAGCGGAACGCAGACGGCTAAGAGCGCAATCGTAGGGGTAGCACCCCAATCGGGTTCACCAGAAGAGAGTTCAAAAATAGCAGCCACGGCTGAGATCGCGGCTAGACAGGCTCCGGCCAAAAAAAGGCCGCTTTTAGGCGTCATCATATTTTGAATCGCTAATAATTAAATTTTGTCTACACGGAACCGCAAAGCACAACAGCGGCGATCGCTGTCACCTGGCCGAACCATCGCCACGCTAAACCGATCGCTACGATAGCTTCTCCTATTAAACCGGATCGCCGCTCAAACAAGCAAAATCACTTACTTGCTGCTGTAGTGCTGCACGTCATTGGCCGAGAAACCATTTTTCTGAAGTTCTTGGTTGAGCGCTAAGGCATTGTCAACCCGATCGACAAACATGACGCCGCTGAGGTGATCCATTTCGTGCTGAATCGCGCGGGCCAGTAAGTCCGCTGCCTTAATCTTCTGGGGCCGACCGTTTTCATCTTTAAACGAAACCTCGATCGCGGCGGGCCGAATGACGTCTAGATAAACCCCCGGAATGCTCAGACAGCCTTCCTGCCCGGTGCAAAGCTCTTTGCTAGCGCGGGTGACTTTGGGATTGATCAGCACGATGGGCTGATTGGCTGCATTATCAGGCTCTAGGTCAATGACGATGAGCTGCTTGTTCACCGCTACCTGCGGCGCTGCTAGGCCAATACCATCAGCACTGTACATTGTGCGCAGCATTTCTCTCGCTAGCTGCCGCACCTCTTCATCTACCCGAGAAATTCGCTTCGCTGGCTGACGTAGCGCCCGATCGCCCAAAAAGTGAATGTCTAGGGGTGGATTCTTTAGCTTTTTCTTTTCAACTAAAACTGAGGCCGCCATAAGCTATGAAAAATATTGTTCAATCTTTTCTATCCTAACAACACAAACTCACTTCGAGTTAGACCGATGAAATATTGTCCCTTGGCTCTCGCTGATGGGTTAAGCAAAGCGTACCCGTTCTCTGCCCTTTCTGTATCTCCCCGCTTCAATCCAAACTTTTTCAACTCGCTAATTCCCAATCCGCAATAGACATGCCAAACTAATGGGCGGACTGACGGGTGCGCTGATGAAGCTTTTCCAATAGTTCGGAGGTGAGCCAATGCTGAAGCTTTTTACCAAAGCGGACTACTTAATTCGAGAAACCCTGCTGGGGCTGCGTCGGGGCGGCTGGATGAACTGGGCCGCGGTCAGCACCATGACGGTCTTGCTGTTTCTCTTTGGCATCAGCCTGCAGTCTACCTGGCAGATGGAAGGGCTACTTAACCAGTTTGGTAGTCAGCTTGAAGTCTCGGTCTATTTGGAAAGCGGCTTCGACGCGCATATCCTAGCGCCCAACATCGAGCAGATGCCGGAGGCGATCGCCGTCGAGACAGTTAGCAAGGAAGTAGCTTGGGAAAATCTGGTTAAAGAGCTAGGCATTTCCGACATTGCGGGTGCCACCGAGCAGCTCAACGGCAATCCGCTGGTAGATGAGCTAAAGGTCAAAGCCCGTTCCTCTGCCGAGGTCGCCACCTTAGCCAGCAAGCTGAATCAGATGCAGGGAGTTGATGAAGTCCTCTATGTCACGGAGGCAGTGCAGCGACTGGCACAGCTCAATGAGGGGCTACAGTGGATTAGCCTGTTTGTGATTGTAATTTTGAGCCTGACCGCGATCGCCGTCATCACCACCACAATCCGTCTCATCGTCATGGCCCGTCGCCACGAAATTGAGGTGATGCAGCTTGTAGGAGCTACCAGCGCCTGGATTTATCTGCCTTTTATCTTGCAGGGAGCCACTTTCGGCGTGATTGGGGCCGGGCTGTCCTGGGGGCTGATGCTGGCGATTCACCACTTTTTAGAAAAGTTTGCGACCCAGCAGCCAGATTTCATTCAGTTTTTGATTGATGGCCTACAGCTCTCAGCCCAGCAAACCCTGCTGCTGCCCGCTTCTCTCTTTGCTTTAGGCAGCGTCGTGGGCCTGATGGGGAGTCTGCTGGCGGTTCGCAAGTTTGCTCTGCGATAGAGGTTGGCGGGGTCGCGCCTAGGGGGCGATCGCTATACAATAGACAAACTGTTACGAAATATAACGGCTCCATGAGTTTCTCTGTTGCGCTTGGGGTGCTGCTAACCCTTGTCATTCTGGGGGGTCTGCTGTACCTGATCACCGCTCGCCGCTACCAGTCATCTAACACGGTCGCTAATGCCTATGATGCCTGGACGGAAGACGGCATTTTGGAATACTACTGGGGTGAACATATTCACTTGGGGCACTACGGCTCGCCGCCGGGGCGCAAAGATTTTCTCAGGGCCAAGTCAGACTTCGTGCATGAGATGGTGCGTTGGGGGAGGTTAGACCAGCTCCCAGTAGGAACCACGGTTCTAGATGTGGGCTGCGGGATTGGTGGCAGCAGCCGCATTTTGGCGCGCGACTATGGCTTTGACGTGACGGGCATTACCATCAGCCCCCAGCAAGTGAGGCGGGCCCAGCAGCTGACGCCCTCAGGGGTAAGTGCTCGGTTTCAGGTAGACGATGCGATGGCCCTGTCTTTTCCAGACGGCAGCTTTGACGTGGTATGGTCAGTTGAGGCTGGGCCGCATATGCCCGATAAGGCGGTTTTTGCGAAGGAGCTGCTGCGAGTGCTGAAGCCCGGCGGCATTTTAGTAGTCGCTGACTGGAATCAGCGCGACGATCGCCGCCGACCGCTGAATTTTTGGGAAAGGCCGGTAATGCGGCAGCTCTTAGATCAGTGGTCGCATCCGGCCTTTGCTAGCATTGAGGGCTTTGCGGAGCTTTTAGAGGAAACCGGACTGGTTGCGGGTGAGGTTGTCACTGCTGACTGGACAGAAGAAACGCTGCCGTCTTGGCTAGACACTATCTGGCAGGGAATTATTCGTCCCCAGGGCTGGCTACAGTTTGGCTTGCCGGGGTTCATTAAGTCGGTGCGGGAAGTGCCGACTATCTTGCTGATGCGTCTGGGGTTTGGTGCCGGACTGTGTCGCTTTGGTATGTTTCGGGCGGTGCGGGCTGAGAAATAAGGCGGGCGAGTCAAGGCTAAAGTCTGTCAGCATCAGGGAAAAGAGCCTGATGGGTAGGGCTGAAGTAGCGCTGAATAAAGTCTTTGGCGGCGGCAGGATTTAGGCGATAGAGGGCAGCAGCGATTTCAGTGACGGCTTCGGCAGAGGGATCTTGAGTTTCGTTGAACCAGTAATGAACGGTTGAGCGACCGACCCCCATCGTGACGGCTAGCTTATTCTGACTGATGCCGTAGGCGGTAAGAACCTGATTGAGGGCTTTTCCAGCTTTTCCCATGCCCTCATGGTGTCAGAGGGAAAACACCAAGTAAATGTTCATTATTGTGAGCGATCGTGTATGATGATAGCGTTCATGATAATGAACAACATGGTGGTTATGGGCTGTGTTGATCGGCTGTATCGATATGGCCCTTTTTTCCTAGTCAGGAGCGAACCTGTCCGGTAAGGAGCAGCGTGTGCTTGCCCCTTACCGGCGAATACCGAATATCAACCCAACCTAGGTGAACAATGGATCAACAGGCAGACGAAACCAAAACGCGATCGAATCGGATGATTTTGATCGGTGCACCGTCCTGGGTGCGCGGCATGATGGGGCGATTACACGCGATCGGCTTTGTGGAGATGAGCCGCTGGAGCAAACCGGAGCAGACGCCGCAAGAAGATGAGGTGATCAGCCTCTGGGCACAGCGACGGCGAGATTAAGAGGTGAGATCGAGCCTGCCGAGATCCCCGGATTCTTCAGCTTCGTTGTGGTTTGTTGAACTACGCTGGCAGAATCCAGGGATCTGAAAGCGCTTTACTGAGATAGCCACCAGATCAGCAGGGCCAGGCCCAAACCAATCACAAACCAAACCACTATCGGCACTTGCCGTCGATTTCGCGGTTTTGCAGGTTCGCCGCCAATGGTAGGCGCTGGCTTAGTAGGAACAACTATTTTTTTTCTAGTTCTCGAATAGCGGTATCACATTGTTCAACTCTTTTCTGTAGTCCTAACTCTTCGTACAAAGCCCGTGCTTTTTCGTAAAATGATTGGGCTTCCCACTTCTGGTCAATTCTAGCTAGTGCGTTACCCTTGTTAAACCAAGAAACGGCTTCGCCATTGCGATCGCCAATTTCATGTCTAATTTCTAAAGACTGCTGCTGGAAGTCAATGGCTCGCTGATACTGTCCCAGCGAATAGTATGCATTCCCTAGATTACCGAGAGAAGCTGCTTCGCCTTTGCGATCGCCTATTTCGCGGTCAATTTCTAAAGATTGCCGCTGGAAGTCGATCGATCGCTGATAATGTCCCAGCGAATAGTATGCATTCCCTAGATTACCGAGAGAAGCTGCTTCGCCTTTGCGATCGCCTATTTCGCGGTTAATCTCCAAAGACTGCTGATAGAAGTCGACGGCTCGCTGACACTGGCCCAGCGAATCGTACGCATTCCCTAGATTACCGAGAGAATTGGCTTCGCCTTTGCGATCGCCAATTTCGCGTTTAATCTCCAAAGACTGTTGATGGAAGTCGATCGCTCGCTGATACTGGCCCAGCAAATAGTACGCATTCCCTAGACCCATAAGAGAATTTGCTTCGCCATTGCGATCGCCTATTTCGCGGAAAATCTCTAATGACTGCTGCTGGAAGTCAATCGCTCGCTGATACTGGCCCAGCGAAGAGTACGCAAGCCCCAGATTACAAAGAGAAGCTGCTTCGCCTTTGCGATCGCCAATTTCGCGTTTAATTTCTAAAGACTGCTGGTGAAAGTCGATCGCTCGCCGATACTGGCCCAGCGAATCGTACGCAATCCCTAGATTACCCAGAGAACCTGCTTCGCCATTGCGATCGCCAATTTCACGGACAATTTCTAAAGACTGCTGATGGAAGTCGATTGCCCGCTGATACTGTCCCAGCGAATAGTACGCATTTCCTAGACCCATCAAAGAACTGGCTTCACCGTTGCGATCGCCAATTTCGCGGTCAATTTCTAAAGATTGCCGCTGGAAGTCGATCGATCGCTGATACTGGCCCAGCGAATCGTACGCAATCCCTAGATTACAGAGAGAAGTTGCTACGTTACTGCGATCGCCTATTTCCCGATAAATCGCCAATGCCTTCTCATAAAACTCAACCGCTTGAAACGGTCGTCCCCAGAGTCGCAGTGAATCGCCTAGATTGAAGGAAGATTTAGCCTGCCCCGCCAAATCCCCCTTCGCCTCAGCCAGCTTCAACCCCTTCTCATAAAATTCCAGCGCCTGCTGATACTCATACCGCCGCCCATACGCCTGCCCCACCTCGTTATACAGAGTCACCAACAGCGGCGACTCTGGCGTAGACTGCTCTAGCTCAGCCACCTGCGCCAGCAAATCCACCAGCGGCACCTGACTGCCCTCATCCATCGCTTCTCGCTCCGGCATCAGCGGCATCATCTCCGGCAGCCCCGCCACCGCTCGCCCCGCCGCCGCAAACTCAAACACCCCCGTCCGCCAGCTCCAAAAGTCGGGAGCCTGCTGCGCCAAGCGCGTGGCAATTCCATCCGGCAGCCACAGCACAATCGGAAAATGAAACTGCCGCAGCGCCTCCCGCGTCCACTGCAAGGAAAAGAAAAAGCGCTCCTGCTCCGACTTCTCCGCCGTCAGCCGCACCCCCAACAGCTCCCCCGCATTCAGCACCGTCACCACTGCCGGATCTCCTGATTGCAGCGCCGGCTCCTGAGCTGCTAGAGCCTCCAGCGTTGCCCGTAAACTGGGCTGCTTTAGGTTTAGCCGCGCTCGCAGCGGCGTAATCCCTTCAGCTTGGAGTTCTGCTTCGTAGGCTGAGATCAGGGTGTCTTGCAAATTGCGATCGTCGCAGATTGCCAGCAATAGCTCCAACTGCTGCGTATTCGCCTTAACCGACAGCACCAGCTTGCGAAACTCGCGTTGATTCAGCGCATCTAGGTCAGAAACAGGCATGGGGGCGAAATGAGGGGGATGGGTTGAGGGAAACGCTCCCTTCAATCCATGCTCCCTGAGCGGAGTCGAAGGGAGCGTTTCCCA
>JAAHIC010000148.1 GCA_010671965.1 Leptolyngbya sp. SIO4C5 | reverse complement strand
CCGGAAGTACCTGCTTATCTGTTTCGCCTCTGTGGTTTGAAAAATGCGCGGTTAGGAGACATCAAAGCCGGAAATCAGGTAGGTACGGGAGAAACGCTGCAGTTTGCAGCCCTGCGCAAGCAGCCAGACGGCAGTTGGGCCCTAGTCGAACCTGCCGTTGACGTGCTAGAGCGCACGGTGAGTTCACCTTAGTGCTTCTTTGCACAACGTCTTTGGGTTTCGTCTTTACAATGACAGATAAAGATATTCTGGAGCGTCAGCCCATGAATCCTGTCAATGACCCCATTAACGACCCCACCGCCGAGACAGCCGACTCGATTCCTGTCAACACTATCCCCGTTGACCCGCAGGATGAAACTCGCGCCAGCGCGGCTCCCAATGTGACTACTGAAGAGTTCAGCATCTCTGGCGACACCCTAGTCACCAAAGTTAAGGAACTCATTCATGAGGGCAACATCCGCCGCATCATTATCAAAAATGAAGAAGGACGGATTTTAATCGAGATTCCGTTAACAGTTGGCGTAGTCGGTAGCGTGGTTGGAGCAGCGGCCTTCCCGGTAATTGCAGCAGTCGGCGTTATTGGCGCGATGGTAGCTCACCTAACGCTCGTAATTGAGCGTAGAGAATAATCTACGTGTGCTGCTGCAGGTAGCTCAATAGCCAGTTCGCCATAGTGGCCCGCCGGGTCAGTCGGGGTACGAGCTGGTCAACGCTGTAGCCCTTGAAGCCAAGCTGCTCTTTGAGTAATTGCTTGTTTTCTTTAGGAATAGACCGGGTTAGCTGCACCGTTGCCGGACGGCTGGCAATAAAGTCGGGCGGCTGGGGATATTTTGCTGTCCACGCCTCATCGACGTTTGAGGTGTCCCACTGGGCTGTGGCAGCGTCGTAGCGATAGCCCAGGTAGTGCCATACCAGACGATTTGCGGTTTCGTCTGGCAGTTCTTCATTCAGAATGGCCCAAATGGTGTCGATGGTCAGGGGAGGTAGCATGGCAGAGGAAAATCAGGTAGAGGCAAGAACAGCTTCAATCGGCTGCTCTTGCATGATCAGGCCGTATTCTAGCCCCTCGACGACAGCCTGATAGGAGGCTTCAATGATGTTGGCCGAAACGCCAACGGTCGTCCAGCGCTGGGCCCCGTTGCTGGACTCCAGCAGAACGCGGGTCTTGGCGGAGGTGCCCGCCTTGCCGTCCAGGATACGCACTTTGTAGTCGGTGAGATGGAACTGGGCGATCGCCGGATAAAAGTTTAGCAGTGCCTTACGCAAAGCAGCGTCTAAGGCCGAAACCGGGCCGTTGCCCTCAGCGGCCTCTAGAATTTCCTGGCCGCTGACCTGCACCTTAACCGTCGCCAGGGAGTGACTGCGCCAGAAATCCCCGTCCGGCATCCGCTCACAGTTTACCTGAAACCCTTTGAGGTCAAAGAAGTGGGGTCGCTGGCCCAGAGCTTCCCGCATCAGCAGCTCAAAGCTGGCTTCTGCCGCTTCAAACTGATAGCCTTCATGCTCTAGCTCTTTCAGGTGTTCTAGTAGCTGGCGAGAGGTAGGATCTTTTTTGTCTAGTTCAATGCCAAAGCTGCGAGCCTTAGAGATGACGTTACTCAGACCCGACTGATCCGAGATCACAATGCGGCGGCGATTGCCTACCTGCTCCGGCGCAATATGTTCGTAAGTTAGGGGATTGCGTTCAACCGCGCTGACGTGGATACCACCTTTGTGAGCAAAGGCTGACAAACCCACAAACGGGGCATGGTCATCTGGCGCTAAGTTAACAATTTCGCTTACAAAGCGGCTGGTTTCGGCCAGGGTGCTGAGCTGCTGGGGCTGGAGGCAGGAGCGCTCTAGCTTGAGCTGTAGATTTGGAATTAGGGTGCAGAGATTAGCGTTGCCGCAGCGCTCGCCATAGCCGTTCATCGTACCCTGCACCATTGCCGCCCCTTCTCTCACCGCTGCTAGGGCATTTGCTACCGCAGTGCCAGAATCGTTATGGGTGTGAATGCCCAACTTAGGCACAAAGTCGTGCCTGCGCGGCTGTTCCGACAGCCAGCTCTGAACGGCCTGCACGATTTCGCTGACTTCGTGGGGCAAGGTACCGCCGTTGGTATCGCAGAGCACTAGCCACTCGGCTCCCGCTGCGATCGCCGCTTCCAAAGTCTGTAGGGCGTAGTCTGGGTTGTGCTTATAGCCGTCGAACCAGTGTTCGGCGTCGTAGATAATGCGGCGTTCCTGGCTGCGCAGAAAGGTAATTGTGTCATGAATCATGGCCAGGTTCTCTGGCAGCGTGGTCTGCAGTCCTTCCGTCACGTGCAGATCCCAGGATTTGCCAAACAGGGTAATCCAGCGGGTACCCGCCGCCAGAATGGGCTGTAGCATCGGTTCTTCAGCCGCTTTGCGTCCGGGTCGCCGGGTTGAGCAAAAAGCCACCACCTCCGCCTGACTTAAGGGTTCTTCTCTAAGCTGCCAGAAAAACTGCACGTCTTTAGGATTTGCTCCTGGCCAGCCGCCTTCGATGAAGGGAATCCCTAAGCGATCGAGCTGGTGGGCAATGCGCAGCTTGTCTTCAATAGACAGGGCTAGCCCCTCTCGCTGGGCACCATCCCGCAGCGTCGTATCGTAAATCCAAACTTGAGGGTCTTGGTGAGCGTTAGCGGCAGATTGAGTCATGGCAGAGAACAGTTGGCGTTTAGCGACCTAAGGACAACAGGTTGAATCCAACCTCAGAAAAAACTAGGCTATCAAAATAATAAGTCGAGCTAGCCCCCATGCCGAAAGTTACCGCCCAGGGAAAAACGTTTGACTGCCCTCAGGGGGCAAATCTGCGTCAGGTCTTACTGCAAAACGGAGTTGAACTCTACAACCAGCAGGCTAAGCTGATTAACTGTCGCGGCATTGGCACCTGTGGTACCTGCGCTGTTGCCGTCAGCGGCGCGGTGTCGGCAACTAACTGGCGCGATCGCACTCGGCGCAGTCTGCCGCCCCATTCTCCCAACCGGGATTTACGGCTAGCCTGTCAAACGCAGGTGCTAGGTGATCTCAAGGTTACTAAATATGATGGATTTTGGGGTCAGGGCACTGAAGCGGTTTGGACATCGGCGGACTGATCTCAATAGCGCAGTTGCGAAAAAGTTTGGCATCAGCGTGTCAAAAGCAGAACCTCTAAGCGAAGATGGAAGAGAGCAACAGGTAAGCAGGCATGAACAGGTATATTCTTGGGGCGATATTGGCAGGCGCGGCTGCCTTAATGATGTACGGTATTGGCTCCAGCGATAACGTCGCTAACTGGATTGACAGTGCAGGGCAAAATTCCTCTGGAGGCGCGAATCAGGTTGCTAACAGTAACAATCCTGATGCGGTAGTAGGTGCTGAACCTGTGGAACGCGCCGGACAGCTCGCCCAGCGACAAACGCCAGAAGAATCGCCTGCGGCCGCTAGCAACTATTCACCGCCAGAACAATCTGCGGATACTCCCAGCCCTACTCCTGAACAACCGCAGACAGAGACTAGCGCTACCCAGCCACCAGCCGAAACAACCGAAACGCCTGCACCAGCCGAACCAGCAGTTGATTCTTCAATTCCGGCCCTTTGGTAGGCTAATAGCTTTAGTGTTTAGCAGCGAGATAGCAATAGGAAGGCGCGTATGAGTGGGACATCCGATGTCCTGATCATGGGAGGCGGTCTGATCGGCTTAGCGATCGCCGTCAATTTGCGACAGCAAGGGGCTGCCGTAACGGTGCTGAGCCGCGATTTTCAGGCAGCGGCGGGGCACGCGGCGGCAGGCATGCTCGCGCCCCAGGCCGAAGCGTTGCCGCCGGGGCCAATGCAAACCCTCTGCCAGCGAAGTTTAGCCCTCTATCCTGACTGGATTGAAAAACTAGAAGCTCTCACCGGGCAAGATGCAGGCTATTGGCCCTGTGGCATTCTAGCGCCCCAGTTTACAGCGCCTGCTCAGATAGATGCCACTGCCACTCGCACCTGGCTCGATCGGGCTCAACTGCAGCAGCTTCAGCCCGGTCTTAGCCCGCAGATCGCCGGGGGCTGGTGGCTACCGGAAGAAGGTCAGGTTGACAATCGCGCTCTGATGCAGACACTACGACTAGCCGCGCAGGAGCTAGGGGTGGATTTGCAAACTGGCGTCAGCGTCAAAGGCTTGCAGCAGCGCGATCGCCAGGTGACGCAGGTAGTGACTTCAGTGGGTAGCTTCCGGGCTGACCACTACGTTTTAGCCACTGGCGCTTGGGCTAGAGAACTGCTGCCGCTGCCCGTATCTCCCTGCAAAGGCCAAATGCTGTCGGTACGAGTGCCGCCAGGCTATCCGCAGCCGCAGCCGCTAAAGCAGGTACTCTATGGCGAACAGATCTATATCGTGCCGCGCCAGGATGGCCGCATCATTTTAGGGGCTACGGTGGAATCGGTGGGGTTTACTCCTTACAACACCCCAGCAGGCGTGCAACAACTGCTAAATCAGGCTATTCGGCTCTACCCAGAACTGCAAAATTTTCCCATACAGGAGTGCTGGTGGGGATTTCGGCCTCAAACGCCAGATGAGCAGCCGATTCTCGGCCCCGGCCCCTGCCGCAACCTCATCCTAGCCACCGGACATCACCGCAACGGCGTGCTGCTAGCGCCCATCACCGCCGCCCTTACCAGCCGCCTCATTCAAGAACAGACCGTCGATCCCCTACTTGCGGCTTTCTCTTGGGAACGCTTTCAGTCAGCCCAGCCGCCCACGGTTACCCTGCCCACCTTACCCGCCGCCCCGGCTCAACCTATGCAACTTGTCGATCGCCCCGCTGCGCCGTCACTTCAGTCTTTTGCAGATACGCCCCTGACTATTGCTGGACGTAGCTTCAAGTCGCGTTTGATGACGGGGACAGGCAAGTTTGAGAACTTTGACCTAATGCGCCGCAGCCTTGCCGCCAGCGGCAGTGAGATTGTCACCGTGGCTGTCCGGCGGGTGCAAACCAGCGCGCCCGGTCACGAAGGACTTGCAGAGGCCCTCGACTGGAGCCAAATCTGGATGCTGCCCAATACGGCAGGTTGCCAAACGGCAGAAGAAGCGGTGCGAGTCGCCAAGCTAGGCCGGGAAATGGCAAAGCTGCTGGGCCAAGAGGATAACAACTTTGTCAAGCTAGAGGTGATTCCTGACGCCAAGTATTTACTGCCTGACCCGATTGGCACGCTCAAAGCCGCGGAGCAGCTCACCCGCGAGGGCTTTGCCGTATTGCCCTATATCAACGCTGATCCGCTGCTGGCAAAGCGGCTAGAAGAAGTTGGCTGCGTCACGGTGATGCCGCTGGGGTCGCCGATTGGTTCCGGGCAGGGCATTCGTAATGCTGCCAATATCGAAATTATTATTGAAAACGCTCAGGTGCCCGTGGTGGTTGATGCCGGGATTGGCTCTCCCAGCGAAGCGGCTCAGGCAATGGAGATGGGCGCAGACGCGCTGCTGATCAATACGGCGATCGCCAAAGCTAAAAATCCAATCGCGATGGGACAAGCAATGGGCATGGCGGCTGAGGCGGGGCGGCTAGCCTACCTAGCGGGGCGGATTCCGGTGAGAGCCTACGCCAGTGCTAGCTCCCCGCTGACGGGTCGGATCAATAGCTAATCCTCAACAGTCTAGAGCTAGTCAAGGCTGTGACGGCTGAGGGGCACCAGCTCCCCGGTGACGGTTAGACCCAGCAGCATTGGGCTTTGCGGGGCGATCGCTGCTCCGGTTAGAGCACAGTGCTCCTCTTTCTGGGCAATCGCCTCTAAGCTGGCTCGAATATCTTGGCGCTCCACCGTCGGCTGCAAGTCCTCTGACTTTTGCTCCACATAGCGCCAAAGGATATCTCGGATCAACGCCTGATAGCCACGATTGCCAGCGATCGCCTTTAAGCGCTCCTTCAAATCTCGCTCTAGGCGAATGCTGGTCACTTCCATATCGGTCGTTGACGGTCGAGATAAAGTTGGCATGGGGTGGTGCACCTCCTAAAAAAATTGCTATAACTCTATAGTTCCAGTCTAGGCAAAATCGTGCTACAAATGTAGTATTGAAAGTACTAAATTAATGCCTCGATATTCAAAGCTTCATGTCTGGAATTGAATATCAGGTCAGTGTATTTATTTTTTAGCAGTTCTTACGGCCATATTTTAGGAGTTCTCGTGTTAAAGCAGTTGTTCACAAGTCAGCAAAGCGCGATCGCCTGCAGGTTGGGCAATCGGCCACTTGTGATGGGAGCTGTGCTGGAACTCACTACGTGGCTGCACTCCGCTAGCTTTAGAAATTGGCCTCAGTACAGCCTCTCAGCGGGCACCACCGGGATAGATCTGCCTATTAAAACTGGCAGACATCGATCTTTAACTCGAAGCGGGCGGCCCAGCCGCAGGAGCCTCACTAGCTCTTTTAGCTGAGACACTTTCAGTCTTACTCAGCTCCCGCTTCTTCCGAGGCGGGGGCTTTCTATTCGCTATAGCAATACTCAAGCCACTGCCCTGCAAAGTCTTTTACTCTTTTCAGGACTTCGTTCATGCTGAAGATAACCTATACCGAAAGTGGCCTGTACTTGGAGCGGTTGGCGCAGACAGCCGCAGCCTTTCTGTCTCAGCGGACAGCGCTTAACTGGCAAATGGAGTGCGACTGCATCGTGCAGCGAAGCTACGGTGCCTTTTTACTCTCAGCCCATCTCCCTGAACTAGAGCAGCTTATGAGCATGAGTCAGCAGCTCAATTCTTCTCAAATCAGCCTCTCTGCTGGTGACTGCGATGTGATGGAAGTTAGCCTTCAAGGCTACTGGCTCGCTGAGCAATCCCACAGCGCAGAAGGCATTTTGGTTGCGGAACTGCCGGTTCACCTAGAGATTTTGCTACTCAGACTTTGGCAGATTTTTCAAAAGCAGATGCGGGCAAAGTCTGCCCAAGGGAGACTGGGCTAGCAGTGCAGGCATCGCCCGCGTTTATATTGAGCAATCTTCCACAACATCCAAATTCCCTTTTATCTTGACTATCTGCGGACTGCTAGAGCTGCCAAAGCACCCCTGCCGTAGCCAGCATTAGCAAAATTGTCATCAGGCCGGTTAGGGGCTGTCCGGGACGACCAACCAACCAGGGCTTACTTTTCACGGTCGGCCTAAAAACTGCGGCTGTATCTAAGCTGGCAATGCCCCAAACCCAGCCAGCATGAAGCCCCCAGGCTAAACCGAGCTGGCCGCCATCGGCCCAGCGAGCCAGGGCCAGCACCATCCCCATCAGCCACAATCCCGGCAGTTGGGGCACATTTTCTCGCCCCTCCCAAATCAGATGCAGCAGGGCAAAAATACCGCTGGCGATCGCCGCTGTTAAACCCCAACCATAGGACTGATGGAGCTGATTGAGCAAGAAGCCGCGAAAGACAAGCTCCTCCGTCCAGCCAATCCACAAGGCCAGCAGCAAGAGGGGCAAAACAACCTTCGCTAGCGATGGCGGCGTTTCTGCCTGGGTAGTGGAGGTATCAGAGCGATCGCGGTTGGTTTTGCCGTTTAAGGCAATCCAGCCCAAAGCCCACTGAATCAGCACCAGTAAACCCAGGCCCGCCACTGCTAAGGCTAAACCCGCAAGCAGCGAAACTAAGAGCGATCGCTGCCACACCATACCGTAAGCCGCGAAAGAACTGGCGTTCACCCTAGTAGCGCCCCAAACGACTAAGGGAGCTAAAAGATATAGGGAAGCCAGCAGCGGCAGCTTTTGAGCAGCCTCAATTGGCTTACCTGGTCGCCACTTAACCACAACGGCTACAGGAATTGCCAGCGGCAGCCAAAGTCCGCCCCAAACCACAAAGAAAAGAAACGCCTTAACTACAGCAGAATCCATTCTTTAAACCTGAGCTAGCTAGCTGAAAACCCTAAAGAGTTATTCTTCAGCAACAGCCGTTCCATCGCTATCAAGCTGAATCAAATGAATATGCTTGTAACCTAGCTTAATTTCAAACTCGTCTCCTGGCTTTAGACCCATTTCTTGGGTATAAGTAGAACCAATTACAATTTGACCGTTTTTATGAACGCTGACCCGGTAGGTCGGTTCGCGGCCTCTACCATCTTTAGCACTTTCCGGATTTAAAGTGATGCCTCTCGCCGCTAATAGCGCATCGTAAAAATCAGTCAGGTTAACTCTCACCTGTCCGTCTTTTGTCACGCTGTAATAGCCGCACTCTCTAGCCGTTTCCTTTTTAGAGAGGTGGGAAAGATCTTTAACTTTCTGTAATAGCCCTTTACCTGTCAAAGGGGCTGTTTTGGTTTCTGCCATTGAATCAAAAAAATCCTTCTCTTGATACTCAACGTAAGGGAAAAAATTGCGATAAAACCTCAAGCTCTTGTAGTGAACTATTGGTTTACGGGCATTTTTTACCGAATTAAAGCGAAATATTGTTCCCTATGACAAATGTGCTAGGAATGTCTATAATAAGTTCCATTGTCGGCAACAATATTTCGCTTTAATTCGGTAAAAAATGCCCGTAAACCAATAG
>JAAHIC010000147.1 GCA_010671965.1 Leptolyngbya sp. SIO4C5 | reverse complement strand
TATTGCCCGTATCGCACTTGGCCCCGTCCGAAACAAACACTTCCGAGGCGTCTACGTCGCAGCCGCGAGATTGGAAATCATGCATGGCAATGTTTTCTCGCAGCCAGAGATAGCCCTGTTCCGGGCCATAGCCCTTGAAAGACTCGCGATCGCCCATGTCTTCTACCGCCTGAATCATGGCGGCGCGGCAGGCTTCTGGTAAAGGCTCAGTCACGTCACCGATTCCCAGCTTGATGATTTGCGCCTCTGGGTTTGCCTCGGCAAAAGTGTTGACCCGCCGCGCAATCTCCGGAAACAGGTAGCCAGCCTTGAGCTTTAGATAGTTGTCGTTAACGGTTGCCATACATCCAATTGAGTCACAAAACGCCCTCAATCAGCTTATCAGGTGTATGAGAGGGTGGGGACGGCCTGATCCGGTCTATCCCCATTTCTCCAGGGAGCGGGCCAGAGATCAGGCAATCGATCGCCGGAAATTAAAGAACTTGCGCAGGAAATTCTGCAAGAAGTCATTCTCGGCGTACTTGCGCTTTTTCAACTGCAGGGCTGCTTTGCTGGTCACTTCCGCCAGGGTGGGATAGACATGAATCCCCGTGAGCGCCCCCACCTTGAGATTATGGCTCATGGCCAAGACGACTTCGTGAATGAGCTCTCCGGCGGCAGGGCCGACGATATGCGCTCCCAAAATTTCGCCGCTGCTGCGGGTGATGATTTTGGCAAAGCCGATGCCTGCGGCTTCAGCTAGCGCCCGGTCAACGCCAGAGAACTCTTGCTTCAGCACGTAGACATCATCATGGCGCGATCGCGCCTGCTCCTCTGTCAGACCCACCCGCGCCAGTTCCGGCTCGGTGAAGGTAGCCCAGGGAATCACCCGGTAGTCCGCCTTTTTGGTGGGTAAAAACAGGGCATTTTGCAGAACCACCGCCGCCTCATAGCCAGCTACATGGGTAAACTGATAGCCGCCAATCACGTCCCCTGCCGCGTAAATCTTGGGATTAGTGGTCTGCAGCTTTTCGTTGACCTTGATCCCCTCTTTGCCCACCTCTACCCCGGCTGCCTGCAAATTCAGGGCGTTGACGTTGGGTACCTGCCCGGTGGACAGCAAAATCTCATCCACCACAATCTTTTCGCCTGTATCTGTCCAGACGTGCTTGCGGCCCTCAATGACCTCAACCTTCTGCGCCCGCTGGCCGTAGAGAATCCGAATTCCTTCTGCTTCTAGCTGCTGCTGCACCACCGCCGCCGCTTCTGGATCTTCCTTCGGCATAATCTGGTCGCGGCTGGAAATCATCGTCACTTCAGTGCCTAGCCGATGAAAAGACTGCCCCAGCTCACAGCCAATTGGCCCCGCTCCAATTACGGCCAGCGCCGCTGGCTGCGTCTGCAGCTTGAAGACGTTCATGTTGGTCAAGTAGCCTGCTTCCCGCAGTCCCTCGATTGGCGGTAGAGCCGGGTGAGAACCTGTGGCAATAACAAAATTTCTGGCCCTGAGCTGGCGGCCATTGACCTCCAGCGTTTGAGGGTCGGTAAACTGGCCGCTGCCAAAGATCACCTCTACTCCCAGAGACTCAAACCGCTCCGGTGAGTCGTGGTGCTGAATGGTCTCAATTACCCGATGGACATGCCCCAGGGCTTCGTTGAGCTTAATTTCGTTGAGCTGAGTGTAAATACCAAAGCGCCCGGCATGTTTGACCTCATAGGCAACGCGAGCGGCATGAATGAGGGACTTACTCGGCACGCAGCCGTAGTGCAGGCAATCTCCGCCTAGTTTCGGTTCTTTTTCAATCAGGGCTACTTTGGCGTTGAGCTGAGCACCGGCGCTCGCTACCACTAACCCTGCTGACCCCCCACCAATCACCACCAAGTCATAATCAACTGCCACTGTTTTTCTCCCGCTGCTAAACGTCAATGTTCTGAGCCTAGGGGGAATAGCTGAATTCTAGCTGAGAAGCTGGGGAGAAAAAGCAGGTTTTTAGCAGATCTAAGACTCAGCGGGGTCTCATTGAACGGTTTGGGGAACTAGCACGCCTGCCTCTTGCTGAATCGGCACGATCGGCAAGATATCAAGCTGAGCGCAGTATTCTAAATCGGCGGTGTTATCGAGCCGCAGCAGCCGCTGGCCGTGAGTGGCCTGCTGCATCAGGGCCAAGAGCTGATCTTGCCAGTGGAGATAGAGCGCCACTGCGGCTACTAAAGCGTCGTTGCCCGCTAGGGTGGCAAAGGTTTCGCCCGTGGCGGCAATCAGGCCGTGGGCGATCGCCCCGGCGCAGACCGTATCTTCTAGAGAGTAGGTGCCTTCCCAGCCAGAACCCACCAGCCAAACCGTTTCTGGCTGCTTCTTGAGTAGAAATTCCACGGTGGCCTGCCGGGTAGTCAGGGCTGAGGTAATTACGGTTGGAGCCTGCTGAATTCGCTGCAGACAGCGGGTGCCGTTGGTGGTGCTCATAAATAGCCGCCGCCCTTGGGTCTGTTCAGGATTGTGATCTAAAGGAGAATTGCCCAAGTCGCAGCCGTCTACCCGCGCACCGCCCCTTTCCCCAGCTCGAATCCGCTTTTCCGTGGGCCATTGTTCACTGACCTGCAGCAGCTCATCAATGTCGCTAAAAACCTGGATGGCTTCTGCTCCGGCGGCAAAGGCGGCTGCCATTGTGGAGGTAGCGCGTAAGACATCAATAGCGATCGCGCAGTCAGGAGCAGCGTCTGCAGGAACCTCTTCGGGCGTGTGATAAACAAATAGCTTCACGGATAATTATGTTAAAGAATATTGAATTGACAATTTTCCATTCTAGGCCCAAGGCTTACCCTAAAACGAAAAATTAGTCCGCCGCCGCTCCTAGCGCTCCAGAATTCAGCCGGGAGCTCAGCACTCATGCGCGATCGCCTTGAGCAGAAAAATGTCCAAGCTCAACAAGATCTCTGCTAAGCCGCTATGCGCTCAAATTTGCGCGGCCTCTTTGCCAGCAGCCTCAGCGACCCGGCTTTTGAGCCAGCGGCCCCAACCGCACCACGCCGGGATACAGCATAGGCATAATGTAGGCCCCCAATCCCAATCCGGCAATCAGGCCAAACAGGGCCATCACGCCGTTATTCACCTCCCAGGCGCTGAAGTTTTGCAGCGCTAGCTCCAGCGGATAAAACAGACAGATCGCAAAGGCAATCACGAAGCCCCACAGCCCATACTGCTCTAGCCAGTAACGGCTGCGTCCCCGATCTTGAGCATAGAGCCAGCGCATTAAGACCAGCCCCAAAACAGTACCATAACAGCGGGTGCAAACAGCCATGATGTAGGGCGACCACAGCATTGGCCCCAGCTCTGGCTGCGGACAGACATGCTGGCCCATTGTGTAGATAATGTCGGCAATCTGCGGCAAAATGGGCAGCGGCGCAGCAGCTAAGAAAGGAGCTGCAATTGGGCCAGAAACTAAACCCGCCAGCACAATATCTGCCAGCAGGCTAGGCCAGCCATAACGCCAAGAAGCCACAGAGGAAGAAGCCATAGCACGTCCGTTTCACAGCAATGATTTAAGCTGTACTTAATTGTAGTTGTTAGCCGCCCAGGCTGTTTAGGGGCGACTCCTCCAAGATCAAGGCTCCCTACCTCGCTTGTGCCAATGCCGAAACGAAGTCACCTGCCAGTATTTATCCGAGAGCCTGCCAAAACAAAGGAGATCTATCGCTCAAAATTTGTACAGCTTTTTGTGCGTACCTTCTTTAAATGGCAGCAAGATGGCTGTTTGGATATGGGGGCGTCGTTGGCGTACTATGCCTTATTTTCGCTTTTTCCGATTCTGCTGGTCATGCTCAGCGTTATGGGCTTTTTGCTAGGCCCTGAGACTGATATCTACGGGCAGATTCTAGTCTTAGCCCAAGAGCTGCTGCCACCTAGCGCCTTCAACGTTGTTGAAACCACCCTGCTGCAGCTACACGAGGGCAGCGTCGAGGCCAGCATTGTCGGTTTTGCAGTTTTGCTCTTTACCGCCAGCGGCTTTTTCAACGCCCTCGATCGCTCGTTTGAGAAAATTTGGCGCGCTCATGAACCCATTGAGCAAAATCTCAGCTGGCAGAGAATTGTGCTGCGGTTTTTGCGCCGACGTGTTTTTGCCTTCCTGCTGGTATTGGGGTCTGCCGCTATTTTGTTAGCTTCCATGCTGTCCAAAATTGCGATCGATATTTTTCTCAAAGTGGTTAACACGGTCAGCAGCCAGGTGGGGCTAATTGTGCTGGACGGCGTGAAGCTGCTGCCTTATTTGCAGCTCATTGTCTCATTCTTGCTGCTGACCCTGGTGCTGATGCTGCTGTTTAAGGTGTTGCCGCCGCGCCGGATCCAGTGGCGAGATGTGCGCTTGAGCGGACTGTTAACTGCTTTGTTATTAGTTATTTTGCAGCAGCTCATTAGTAACAGCGTCATCAGCCTGGGCAGTCGCTTCAAGTCTTACGGCGTCGTGGGCGGGGTAATGGTGCTGATGTTTTGGATTTATCTCACCAGCCAGATTTTCTTTCTAGGTGGCGAATTTACCTATGTCTATGCCCGCATGTTTGGTAGCCGCCAAAATGCAACTTCGAGCCTTTTTAATACGTCCTTTCCTTCCTGATAGGATGTTTAACTCGTTAACGGCCCAGAAAGGTCGGGCTTAATGTAAATTAGGCATCAAGTTTTGGTAAAGCTTTAGGCATTTACCGACTGAATTCCTCGGAGGCCCGTCTATCAGTACTAAGTTTGAAGTTAGATTAAGCGGCTCTGGCAATGGGGCTAGTTTTGCAACGCCATGCCAATGATTTTGACCCTCGGCATTACGATCGCGGCTTTAGCCTGTTTTGTATTTGAGTGGCTGCCAGCGGATATTACCGCTCTGTCCGTGATGGTACTCTTGATGCTGCTAGGTTTGGTGACGCCCGAAGAAGGGATTGCTGGCTTTAGCAACTCTGCCACCATCACCGTTATGGCCATGTTTGTTCTCAGCGCCGGCATCTCCCGTACGGGTGCCCTGCAGCAGGCCAGTAGCTGGATTATTCGCTGGGGCGGCAAGCAGCCTAGTCAGCAAATTCTAGCGATGGGGGCGATCGCCGGGCCGATTTCCGGCGTCATCAACAACACCGCCGTGGTTTCCGTCTTTCTGCCTATCATTGAAGATCTATGCCGTCAGCAGCGGATCTCGGTTTCCAAGCTGCTGATGCCGCTGTCTTTTGCCACTATTCTCGGCGGCATGATGACCGTAGTGGGCACCTCCACCAGCGTTCTGGCCAGCGGCCTTTCCGATAAGCTGGGCTACGGTGAATTCAGCCTGTTTCAATTCACGGCAATGGGGGCCATTATCTTTGTTGTAGGGCTGGCCTATCTGGTCTGCGTCGCGCCCGCCCTGCTGCCCGATCGCAAGGCACCCTACGACGGCCTCGGTGAAGACTACGCCCTCAAGGACTACGTCAGCGAAGTGGTGATTACGCCTCGCTCTAGCCTAGTTGGCCACAGCCTCAAAGAAAGCCAGCTTCAACGCCGCTTTGACGTAGACGTGCTAGAGGTGATTCGCAACGGCAACCGCTTTCCCCAGCCTCTAGCCGATAAGACCCTCGCTGCCGGAGATATCCTGCTGGTGCGGGGCGGACGGCAAGATCTGCTCAAAATCCGCGACAGTGAAGGGATTGAGATTTTGCCAGATGTGCAGTTTGGCCAAAAGTCCTGGCAGGCCGACCTCAGCTCCGACGTAGAGGGGGTGGCTGAGGTGCTGGTGCTGTCCAACTCCAACCTGATTGGCTCTACCCTCAAGGAAATTCGCTTCCGGCAGCGCCATAACGCTACGGTGCTGGCGATGCGGCGGGGGGAGGAACTGGTGCGCGATCGCCTGGGTAAAGTGCCGCTGAGATTTGGCGATCTGCTGCTGGTGCAGGGGCCAAAGCAGAGCTTTGTCGGTTTACAAACCAGCCGTGATTTGCTGGTGCTAGAGCAGCGCGACTTAGAAACGCTGCGCTCAGATCGGGCCAATATTGCCATTGGCATTGGGGTGGGCGTGGTGGTGCTGGCGGCAGTGACCCAAATACCAATTTTGGTATCGGCTCTGGCCGGAGTGATGCTGATGATTCTGACTGGCTGTCTGAAGCCAGGTGAACTCTACCAGGCAGTGCGCTGGGACGTCATTTTTTTACTGGCCTGCCTGATTCCCCTGGGAACGGCTATGGAAAAGTCCGGCACGACCCAGATCATCGCTGAACAGCTAGTCAACCTGGGCGGGGGACTTTCCAGCTACTGGCTGCTGCTGTTTGTTTTTGCCATGACATCCTTGCTCACAGGTATTTTGTCCAACAGCGCAGCGGTGATTTTGCTGCTGCCCGTCGGGGTACAGGTAGCTCAAACCCTAGATCTAAACCCCTTCACCATGATGTTTGTGATTACCTTTGCCGCCTCTAACAGCTTCATGACCCCGATTGGCTATCAGACCAATACGATGATCTACGGGGTGGGCGGCTATCGGTTTTTAGATTTTGTCAGAGTCGGGGGGCCACTGAGCCTGATTATGGCGGTGATTACCCCGGCCCTGGCACTCTGGCTGTATGGGCTTTAGCCCCGGTCAGAGCTGTGAGAGCGGCTGATGGCCCTCTCAGGTCAAACTGTCGAGCAGTCCTAGACAGGAATTTGGCTCAGGCAGGTGTTTACGTCCACGATGTTAGGAGATAGAAAAAGCAGTTATGGGTTCACAACAACGCGGAGTTACAGTTTGGTTTACGGGTTTGAGCGGTTCCGGCAAGTCCACGATTGCGCGGGCTTTGGAACAGGAACTACGCGCCCGGAGCTGCAAGCTAGAGGTGCTAGACGGCGATATTGTTCGCACCAATTTGACCAAGGGCTTAGGCTTCAGCAAAGAAGACCGGGATGAAAACATTCGCCGGATTGGCTTTGTTTCCCACCTGCTTACCCGCAACGGCGTCATTGTGCTGGTGTCGGCCATTTCTCCCTACCAGGCGGTACGCGAAGAGGTGCGCGATCGCATAGAAGATTTCGTTGAGATCTATGTCAACGCGCCGGTAGAAGTCTGCGAGGAGCGGGATGTCAAAGGGCTTTATAAAAAGGCCAGAGCCGGAGAAATCAAGGGCTTTACGGGGATTGACGATCCTTACGAAGCGCCTACTAATCCCGAAGTCGAGTGCCGCACCGACAAAGAGAGTCTCGAAGAGAGCGTCAACAAGGTGCTGGCAAAGCTAGAGGAAATGGGCTATCTCCAGCCAGTAGCGGCTGCGGTCTAGCGGCATTTTCTTTTATGGGGTGCGTTGTGGCATCACAACGCACCGCTATAAGAAGGTTTGTGGCCTATTGTCAATTCAAATTATTCAATATTCAGCCTTTGCCAAATCTGGTCGAAGCGCTGCGGCTGGGTCACCTTGAGCAAAAATAATCCCGCCGCCGCGATCGCTATCAAAGCCAGTCCCAAAGAAACAAGCTGCGAAGCTGATGAGCGGCGAGTCGATTTAGGCCGAGTCATGGCAGGCGGCGATCGCCGCTGGGGGGTCGCCACGGAGGGGCGGGGGTTAACCGGAATAGGGCGATTGTTCGCCTCTGTTTGCAACCGGGCCAAACCCTGCAGCAGCGGTAGCGGCACCTGCTCGGTGCGACCCCAATTTTTAAGCGCCGTTTCGGTGAGGCCGCAGAGGTTTGGCTGCTGCAGTTTAGCGAGCTGCTGTAGCAGCGGCTGGCTGCTCGTCACAAGTACCACAAGCTGATCGCGGTGTTTATGAGCCAAAGCATGGGCGCACTCCAGCACCGCGATCGCCTGTCTGGCCCGCTTGCTGAGGGTTTGGCCGTCTGGCTGCGTCAAAGCCGGGTGGGACTGACGCTCGGTACTGACCTGCCAGCCGCTGGTGGGATAAAACCGGAAAAATTCTCTGGCCTTGGGTTCTAAGGCCGGATCGGGCGCGCGATCGCAGAGAAATTTCATCTCTTCTAGCACTCCCTGGGGCAGGCAGCACTGCCCTAACTGGCCGTAGCGCTGCCACTCTCGCAAATTACCCGCCAGCAGCGCCGGGGTATCAAACAGCAGGCGATAGACGGCAGTTTCCATAGAGCTTCTAGACCCCAATGCCTAAACGGCCTGCCAGTCCGGGCGACAGCGGTAGCAGCGTTGCCAGCATCAAGAACAAGACCAGCAGCCCTAACGCGGCTCGCGCATCGTCCGGTTCACTCAGATCATTCAGGCAGGGCCGCTCCAGATTCCGCTGCAAGAACAGAATCAACACGGCCCAGTAGAGCGCTAATGGATTAACGAACGAAACCAGCGCCAGCACGATTAGAGTAATGATCGTGGCGCGTCCGGCCACCTTGCGACCATAGACTGCCTGCACGATGCGACCGCCATCGAGCTGGCCGGCTGGCATTAAGTTGATGGCGTTGATTACCAATCCCAGCCAGCCCAGCAGCACCAGCGGATGCACGTCTATCAGGTCGCAAGGTGGCCGGACGCGCCACGATCATTACTCTAATCGTGCTGGCGCTGGTTTCGA
>JAAHIC010000146.1 GCA_010671965.1 Leptolyngbya sp. SIO4C5 | reverse complement strand
CAGCCATTTTGTGCCCTGCCTCGGTGCCTTCTATTCATATCACAGGTTTCAAAGGCGATCGCTCGTCACTCAAAGTCTATAGATGTTATCTTTTGCTAAAGATTATCAACTAAAAATGACTTTTTAATTTCAGCCTCGATTAGCAGCAGCTTTTCTCAGCTTCACCCCCAAGGGCACCGTGACGACGCCGTGCCCTTTCCGTTTATGGAGTCAGGCTAGGAGTTCCTCGCAGGAGACAAACATGGTTTTTAGGCAGCAGGCTCGCCGTCCTTCATCGCGGCTAGTGGTTAGGGATGGCGAAGTCCCTGACGTAGTACGTTTGGGCGATCCTCATTCGCAGTGGCGCGATCTCTATCACCTCTTGTTGACAATTCCCTGGACAGGATTTATTGGACTGCTGAGCCTGATCTACTTGCTGATCAATACCCTCTTTGCGATCGCCTATTTTGCTGGGGGGGACTGCATCGCCAACTCAGACGGGTCGCTGATGGACGCCTTTTTCTTCAGCGTACAGACAATGGCCTCCATTGGCTACGGCAGTATGCACCCAACGACTACCTACGCCAACCTGCTGGTTGTAATCGAAGCCTTTGCCGGACTGCTATTTGTGGCAATGGCAACCGGGCTAATTTTCACCCGCTTTGCCCTGCCCACTGCCCGCATTCTGTTTAGCCACTACGCTGTGATTTCCCGGCACAACGGTGTCCCTACCCTGATGTTCCGCACCGCCAATAAGCGGCGCAATCGCATTCTGGAAGCTCAGCTTTGGGTCACCTTGGTACGAGACGAAGTGACCTTAGAGGGAGAATACCTGCGGCGGTTTCATGATCTGCAGCTCACTCGCTCCCATACGCCCCTGTTCGCTCTCACCTGGACGGCCATGCACCCAATTGACGCCAGCAGCCCGCTCTATGGAGAAACGCCGGAGTCACTGGCAGCCGCCAATGCGGAGATTGTCGTGGCCTTTACTGGATTAGACGAGACAGTTTCTCAAACCATTCATGCTCGCCATTCCTTTGTTTCCGAGGAGATTTTGTGGGGCTATCGCCTAGCAGACATTCTGCTCTGGACAGATGATGGGCGGCGGGCGATCGACTACACCAGCTTCGATCGCGTTGTCCCCGCCCCTACCACCAGCGACTCAAACGGCCTGAGCGCGGTTGAACCCGCTAAAGACGGCTCGCTGCTGTAACCCTCTAGCTAGAACACCTATCGCGGAAACTGCTGCATTAGCTGTCTTACCTGCTCCGCATGATAAGAACTGCGGGTCAGCGGCGAAGATACCACCTGCAAAAATCCCAGCGCTTGCCCCTGCTGCTGCCACTGAGCAAACTGCTGGGGCGTGACAAAATCCTGCACTGCTAAATGCTTGGGGCTAGGCTGGAGATACTGGCCGATAGCGAGGATATCGCAGTCCACCTGACGCAAATCGACCATCACCTGCTGCACCTCAGCGTCAGTTTCCCCCAGACCGACCATGATGCCAGATTTGGTGTAGACCCCAGGGGCGATCGCTCGGCTGCGCTGCAGCAGTTCCAGTGTCCGGGCATAGTCGCCTTGAGGCCGAACCCGGCGGTACAGCCGTGGAATCGTTTCCGTGTTGTGATTCAGCACTTCCGGCTGGGCCGACAAAATAGTCTCTAAGGCTTCCCAGTTGCCGCACAGATCGGGGATTAGCACCTCAATCGTTGTCTGGGGTGAAGCCTGACGAATAGCCGCAATACAGGCCACAAACTGAGCCGCGCCGCCATCGGGCAAATCATCTCGGTTGACTGACGTAATGACGACATGGTTGAGAGCCATCCGCTTGACGGCTTCGGCTAGGCGCAGCGGCTCAGTCGGATCTAATGCTTGCGGCTTTTTCTCAAAGTCAATATCGCAGTAGGGACAGGCGCGGGTGCAGGCAGGCCCCATGATCAAGAAAGTAGCAGTCCCTGCATTGAAGCACTCGCCAATATTGGGACAGGAAGCTTCTTCGCAAACGGTATTGAGGCCCAAGTCTTGCAAAACGGCTTTGACATTGCCCACCCGTTCCCACTGAGGCGCTTTAACCCTGAGCCAGTCTGGTTTAACTGCCACTAATCTTTTGCTCTAAAAGTCCAAACTCCATCTTAGCAATTCTTGATCTAACTGCGAGTCAACTTGCCAGCAGCGTTAGAACTGCAGGCGATCGCGGCAAAAGTTATTCAGCCTTTACGAACCGTAGTATTTTCTTTAATCATCCTCATCAGTTCCTCAGATTTGCTCTCTATTGTTGAAGTCAAGCTGAAGTTCAAAATTCCCTTATAAATCGAGCGCAAATTTGCGTGAAGCGTAAATTTGGCTTTGTAGTTCAGAACTGTTGTCTAAACAAAACTGTTTTAATAATTGAGGCTGCTATGACATCTTGTCCTTATTGCTCAAGCAATGTACTTCGCCACATCCGGCACAATCAAATTTATTGGTTTTGCCAACACTGTTGGCAGGAAGTGCCTGAGCTATCCGAGGTTTTAGCAGATAAACGCTGGCAGGCCTCATCGGTTTTAGCCACGCGCCGCACTTCGATGCCTGTGCCTCAGCGTATCTCTGTTGCCGTGTAGCCAGTAGTTTATGCCTTTAGCAGCAGGCCCACAGCGTCTATAACCTGCTGGGTAACGTGGGTCAAAAAATCTAGATTGAGCGTTGCCAGCGTATCGGTGGGCTGATGATAGTGAGGATTGCGGAAATTAGCAGTATCGGTGACCAAAACGGCACCGATATTTTTTTGCCAGAAAGCAGCGTGGTCGCTGCGCAGCAAATCAGGCGGTAGGTCAGGGCTGAGCGGCACCGGCAGAATAATGGCTGGGGGAGAGCTGGGGCGCTCTGCCGTTTGAAAAGCCTGCAAGAGTTCAGGGTGGTCAATATCGCCAATAATGCCAATAAAATCGCCGCGATCGCCCGATAACTCCAGCGGTAAATCGGCAGGATATTGCTGACAGCCCGGCAGATCGCAGGTATAGCCCAGCATTTCTAGAATAATTGCCCCGACCAGGTTGTTTAAGTTGGCGCTCTTGCTGACGTGGGCCAGGCTGCCCACCAGTCCCGCTTCTTCTCGGTCGAAGAAAACCAGCCGCAGCGATCGCGGATAGGTTTGCGTCCCAAACAGCCGGGCCACTTCCAGAGCCGCCGCCACGCCGCTGGCGTTATCGTCAGCCCCAGGAGAATCGCTCACCGTATCAAAGTGAGCTCCCACTACCAGGGTGCCAGCCCCAGCAACCCTGCCAGTTTTCTCAGCTACCAGATTAATCCCTGTGTCAAAAGACTCTAGCTGCACCTGCCAGCCAAAGGTTTCTAGCTGCTCAATTAGATAGCCTCTAGCCCGGATCCGATCGATCTCATCAAAGCGGGGATAGGCGATCGCGGCAATGTGGTCTGCTAAACGCTGGCGATCGGCAGTTAAAGCAACTTGGGCAAAGCGCTCAGAAGCCTGCGCCACCAAATGGCCTGAGTGCCATTGCAGAGCAGGCAGCGCCGCCGTAGCAAAGGGGATGATGTCTAGAATCGAGATGAGACCAAGGGTGGCGATCGCCATCAAGCCCAGGCCAATAATCTTTTTGATTTGCATAGACATAGACAGAATTATGTCGTTATTTATTGCTTTGTATCAATCTTGATATACAAGAAATAAAAGCTCATAAAAGTTAGCCTTTTACCTCAGATTCCTGTTAAGAATAATGGTCTAGAACTAATCTCAATCTCTTCTCCAAGATAAGATAAAAAGATAAGCAGGAGAAAATCATCTGTCAGACCTTCAGCAGGCTTTTTACGGATTGGAATCCTCCTTTTGTCCGGTTATCTCATCAATTCGAGGTGTTTGCATGAACATTTTCAGAATGATTAACGGTATGTTTCAGTACTTGCTAGAAGCGATCGCTCGGATTTTTAGTCCCAGTGATGATGCTTACCCAAATATTGGCGTACAGCCGTTTTCCGGAGAGCCGTTTTCCGAATGGCTAGAAGCAGATTTTAGTCCCGTAAGCCGCTAGAAGTGTTATCAGGGGTTCTTCAACGATTTCGCTGAAAATGCAGTCTCACTACAGCCGACCTCCAGAACTTCTGGAGGTTTTTTATGGCCTAAAATCCCCAGAATCGACGTGGGCCAGTATCTAAATGCAGCAGATTAGGAATTGTACTATAAATGCCAATGCCCCCCGGCCACCAGGTCATAACGGCATTAGCTAACCGCCGCCCGCTATAGCCCTCTACCTGTAAATCTGCGGCCTTACCTGTCAGGTGATAGCTGCGGGAAGCGCCCCCCACTGCTCGGTTCACCGCAGGCGGGCGGTACCAGGAATTAACCTGAAAAGGGCGACCAATTTGGTTCCTAGCCCGCTGGAGCTGTCGCGCCAGCCCAATAATGTTGTTAACAATTTCTTCCGTGGCTGGAATCCGGGTGCCGTTTTTGGTGGCTTCGCCCCAGGTGAAGCTGCCCCCCGGAATAATTGGCTGGTCGCTATAAAAGGTGCTGACGTTCCCCGGCAGCTTGAAGCCTCGGCCTGTGTAGGTAGGGACAGACGGCGGCGCGGGTTCAGGCCGCGGATAGAGCACCCGCCCCTTGCGCTCAACCTGCGCATGTCCTTCGTAGACATACCAGGTGCTCAGATTCATAACGTAATCTCTTTCGTAGCGCAGAGCAAACTTAATATGATCGTTGAAGTCACCGCTAGCATCAGCATAGGCATAGGAGTGTAGCTTCAGCACCGTACCTGCTGGAATCGCGTAGGTTTCGCGATCAGAGAGGGCGCTTGACTGCACAGGACGCCGCTTCAGTAGGGTATTCTCAGTGACTCGCAGGACTAAGGCATTCGGATCTTCGGGGGGATAAATGACCCGGCGATCGAACTCTACATAGGCGTGCTTGTCATAGACAAACCAGGTATTTAAGCCACGAATATAATCCTGCTGATAGCGCAGCGTAAATTTAATATGGCTGCTAAAGTCGCCTTGAGCATCGGCATAAGCGTAGGCCAGCAGCGCATAGCTTTGATCCTGCGAGATCGATACCTTTTCATCGTCCGGTAGCATACCAGATTGCAAAGGCCGCCTCTTTAATACGGTGTCACGCACAATTCGCAGTACGGGAATAGCGGTTTGGTCTTCACGCGGATAGACCACCTGCCCCTCAGTCTCAATCTGCGCGTGCAGGCTATAGACATACCAGGTATTGAGACCCCGAATCTCTTCATTTGCTAGAGCTACCCGCACATGCCCATTGAAGTCTCCAGTAGCGTCAGCATAGGCATAGGACTGAATCTCAAACGTAGTGCCTGCCGGAACCGAGTATTTTTCCGCATCGCTTAGCCGCGATGATTGCTCAGGTCGCAGCTTAAACACCGTATTTTCTGTCACCCTGAGAAATTGCTCCGCCATAGCCGCAGTGCCTTTGTGTCTGTTGGCTAGGTTAGCAAAGGTTGCGGGTAGTGGGTGAGACCGTTGGGCCGGGTTTTAGTCATGATCTTGGCTGTAATCACAGCCTCTAATCCGCCCAACCTGCCCGCTCAAAAGAATCCGGCAGTTGCTATTAATCCTCAGAGCAAAGGAGCGATCGCTTTTAGCGAGAACAGTCAGGGCGATCGCCTGCAGCTTTTAAAGCTATTGCTGAGTCGTTATTGAAAGACGAACTCTTTTGCACTTTAAAGATTTCGTGAACGGGATAATTATTTTAGTACATATGAACTATAATTGAGTCATATTCATTCTGCAGTGTACTCAGCCAGTCCTATGTCTACACTCGCTACACCCACCACTCCCCATTACACCGCTTATCCACCTGCCTGGTCTACAGTTCGCTTTCGCCGCGCTAAGGAGAAAAAAGGCTGGGCGCTGCTGGGCATTCCCCCTCAGATTTATCCGCTGGTGGCGCTGCGACTGTTTGAGCTGCGGGCGCGGCTGATCGAGCGCCACGACTCAGCCACGTTTATTAGCTTGCTGTTTGAAGCCCCTCCCGGTTTAACCGTCAAGCTAGCCTGTGCCTTTCCGGCCCCACCGGGCTGCGAAACCCTCAAAATTTCTGAGGCGGGCGATCGCATTCTTTCCGGTAAAGCTGCCAGGTCTGCCAAAGCTATTTCGCAGCAGGCCGATCCGGTAGACATCGCGATCGCAGCGGCTTGACCTCCACACCAACTGCTGCAACAGCCAAGCGCCCCCGGTCTGGGAGCGCTGCCACTTTGCTGTGCGGGCTATAGAGCTGTGAGAGGCTTATTCAGCCATACTAGGACGGCGATCGCCATTGGTGAGGACGGCCTGCATGAGCGGTTCATCTTCAGGTAAATGACCGGATGTGAGCCAGGCAGCTAGCGGCTCAGGCGGACTCACCTGGCTGAGCTGTTTCATCAATGCCTCTGACTCCAGTACCTCATCTTCCAGCAGGATCTGAGCCGTTTCTTCCAAAACCTGACGGTTTTCCATCAGAATCTTCAGCGCCATGCTGTGCGCGCCGTCGATAATCACTTTAACTTCGTGATCAATCAGCTCTGTTACCTGGGGGCTAATTGTCCGGCGGGGGTTACTCATGCCTTCAATAAATTGCTGCTGCTGTTTTTCAAAGGCAATTGGGCCGAGGCGATCGCTCATGCCGTAGACAGTGACAAAACGCTCGGCTAAATCAGTGGCCTTTTGAATATCGTCTCCGGCTCCGGTAGACACCTTGCCAAAGACCAGCTCTTCAGCGGAGCGGCCCGCTAGCAGGATAGCAATGCGACCTCGCAGCTCGTCTTCCCCGACCAAAAACCGATCTTCTTCCGGTAGCTGTAGAGTGTAGCCCAAAGCGCCAACGCCTCTGGGAACAATGGAGATTTTTTCCACCTTGCCCGCACCGGGCATCAGAGAGCCGACAATTGCGTGTCCGGTTTCGTGATAAGCCACGGTGCGCTTTTCAGTTTCATTCAGCACCCGGCTCTTTTTCTCCAGTCCGGCAATCACCCGCTCGATCGCTTCGTTGAAGTCAGCCATTTTGACTTCGTCACCCTCGCGGCGGGCCGCCAGCAGAGCCGCCTCATTCACTAAGTTGGCTAAATCGGCTCCGGCAAAGCCAGGGGTACGGGCGGCAAGCTTAGCTAGGTCTACGTCCTCAGACAGCTTGACGCCGGGGGTGTGCACTTTCAGAATGGCCTCGCGGCCTTTCTTATCAGGGCGATCGACAAGCACTTGGCGATCAAAGCGTCCGGGCCGCTGCAGCGCCGGGTCCAGCACTTCAGGGCGATTGGTAGCCGCCAAAATAATCACGCCCGTATTGGCGTCGAAGCCGTCCATTTCGCTCAGGAGCTGGTTCAGGGTCTGCTCCTGTTCGCTAAAGCCGCCACCGCCAAAAGGACTGTTACCGCCCCGCGATCGCCCTAGGGCATCTAGCTCATCAATAAAGACAATGCAGGGAGACTGCTTCTGGGCCTGCTTAAACAGATCGCGCACACGGGAAGCCCCAACGCCCACAAACAGCTCAATAAACTCTGAACCAGAAATACTCAAAAAAGGAACGCCCGCTTCTCCAGCGACGGCCTTCGCCAACAGCGTCTTACCCGTTCCGGGCGGGCCGACTAGCAGCAGACCCTTGGGCACTCTGGCCCCTAAGCGGGTATATTTCTCAGAATTTCTGAGATAGTCTACGACTTCTTCTAGCTCTGCCTTGGCTTCGTCTACACCGGCCACATCGTTGAATCTAACCCCGGTTTTACCTTCGCTGTAAGCTCTGGCATTACTTTTACCGATGCCCAGCGCCGCCGCGCCGCCGCCTGGTCCGCCTTGACCACGCCGCAGCAGAAAGGAGTAAAGGCTAAAGAGCAGCAGCGGAAAAATCAGCCAGCCCAGCAAACCGCCAAACCAGCCCCCTTCATCAGTCGGCACCGCCGAAAACTCAACCTCGTGCTGCCGCAGCAGCGCCGTCAGGCCATCATCATTGGGCAGAGAAACTGTCTCATAGCGCAGCGTCGCGTCCTCCCCCTCTTCAGCCGCCGCTTCGGGAACGGCTGATTCTTTTAGCTCATACTGAATACGCTGGTCTTGAATAGTGACTCGCTTGACCTGATTGGCCTCCACCTGCTCAATAAACTCGCTGTAGGGGATCTCTTCGTAGCGATCGCCAAACTGAGAGGACAAAAACGTATTGAGAATGAGAAAGAAGGCAAAAAAGATCAGCAGGCTGCCGCCGAAGCTGCGAAAGGGCGATCGCGACGAGTCTGAATCTTTATTGGGGGAACGACTATTGTTTGAATTCGAAAACATGGGCAAGGCTTAGGCTGCTGTTAAAGCTAAATGACTGCAGTTTGCGCCAGCCGCTGACCTGTGGCTCAGGTCAGCCAGTCCGATCGGTTGGCGTCTATATTCCAATATGTGAAAAAAGACGGGCCTTGATCAGCCGTCCCTAGACAGATTTTGGCCGATCTGGCAGATAAGAACACCAGTCACTCCATCCCCCCACATAGAGCTGCTGCATGGGTAATCCCGCCACCACCTGAGACAGCAGGTTGACGCAGGCCGTCACGCCAGAACCACAGTAAACGG
>JAAHIC010000145.1 GCA_010671965.1 Leptolyngbya sp. SIO4C5 | reverse complement strand
TCTGCGTCTCCAGCCCTGCCCACTCCCTCTACTGATGTTTGAAGTGGCAGGGCTGCTCTTTCTTGAGCGACTTGTTAGAAGTAATTAATTAGAGAAATCACCGGGCGATCGCGTAATCTCTACCGTAATCTGACCGCTGAAGTTGGGAATGGGCGGCGTCAGCTTCGTCAGCCTCACCCGTACCTGAGTCAGTCGTTCATCCTGGGCCAAGACTCGCCGCGCGATCTCAGCCGCCAGCTTTTCAATGAGGGCATATTTCTGCGTTTGGATAATTGTCTGCGTCTGCTGGACGGCCCCTACATAGTTATGGGTGTCTGCCAGGCGATCGCTGTCTCCAGCCTTAGCCAGGTCGAGCCACAGCGTCAACCCCACTTCAAACCACTGTCCCAGTACCTGCTCTTCCGGCAGCGCTCCGCTGTATCCATAGGCCCGAATGCCGTCAATTTGAATCGTGTCTTTCACGCTTGCCTGCTTGTGCCTTTCAATGCTCACTAGCTTTTTTGTGTACGTGGGCGGTGCCCACGCTACCTACTCACTAGCTTTCTTGTGTACGCGGGCGGTGCCCACGCTACCAGGTCTTTCATCCGTAGGCGGTGCCTGCTAGCTTTCTCGTGTACGTGGGCGGTGCCCACGCTACCTGCCACCCAACCCTCTGCCTAAAACTGCCGCGACCACTCTTTCGGCCAGCGCTCTACTACCACCTTTGTCTGTGTGAAGAATTCTACCGCGTGATCGCTTTGGCCATGTAGATCGCCGAAGAAGCTATCTTTCCAGCCGCTGAAGGGGAAAAAGGCCATCGGGGCTGCCACGCCAATATTGATGCCGATATTGCCGGCTTCCGCCTCGTAGCGGAACTTACGGGCCGCTGCGCCGCTGCTGGTAAACAGACAGGCCATGTTGCCCCACTGGCTGCGATTCACCAGGGCGATCGCCTCATCAATGGTTGCTACCGCCATCAGTCCCAGGACGGGGCCAAAGATTTCTGTGTTGGCAATTTCGCTGTCGGGTTGTAGATTTTCCAGCAGCGTGGGGCTGACAAAGTAACCTTGTTCGCCGCTGCTGATTTGGGGCTTGCGCCCGTCTACCAGGGCTTTAGCCCCCGCGTCGATGCCCTGCTGAATCAGTCCTTCTACTCGCTGACGGCTCTGCTCACTGATTACTGGCCCCATCTGCACCTCTGGTTCTAAGCCATTGCCGACGACTCGGTTGGCCGCAGTTTCAGCGATCGCTTCGGTAAAGGGCTGGCTCGCTTTCCCCACCGTAATGGCTAGAGAAGCAGCCAAGCAGCGCTGTCCGGCACAGCCAAAGGCACTATCGGCAGCGATCCGCGTAGTCATCTCCATATCGGCATCGGGCAGCACAATCAGCGGATTTTTGGCCCCACCCTGACACTGTACCCGTTTGCCGTTGGCGGCAGCGCGGCTATAAATATAGCGGGCGACGGGGGTAGAGCCGACAAAGCTAATGGCGCGAATTTGGGGATGCTCCAAGATGGCATCAACGGTGGCCTTGCTGCCGTTGACCAGGTTGATGACTCCCGCTGGCAAGTCGAGCTGATCGATTAGGTCAAAAATTTTCTGCATCGTCAGCGGCACTTTTTCGGAGGGCTTGACCAGGTAGGTATTGCCACAGGCGATCGCGTAGGGCATGAACCAGAAGGGAATCATGGCCGGGAAGTTGAAAGGGGCGATCGCGGCGGCAACGCCCAAGGGCTGGCGAAACATAAACTCGTCAATCCCCCTCGCAATGTCTGCCAAATTGCGGCCCTGCATCAGGGTCGGAATGCCGCAGGCGGTTTCTACGTTTTCAATGGCGCGGCGCAGTTCGCCCTGGGATTCCTTCAGGGTTTTGCCGCACTCTAGGGTAATTGTCCGGGCAATGTCGTCTAGGCTGGCTTCGAGTAGCTGCTTGAGCTTGAATAAAAACTGTACCCGCTCGGTGGGCGGTACCCGTCGCCACTGGCTAAAGGCAGCGGCGGCAGCAGCCACGGCCTGCTCCACTTCGGCAGCGGGGGAGAGCGGCACCTGGGCTAAGGTTTCTGCCGTTGCGGGGTTGGTGACAAGCAGATGCTCTGAGGCGCTAGAGGCAATCCACTGGCCGTTGATATAGTTTTTCAGGGAAGTCATGCGAAGCTCAATATAGAAGCGATGCCCTATAGCCTACAAAACTTTTGGGGTTGCCGAGAAAACTGACGTCAGGGGTCTAGCAGGAGGAGGGCGATCGCTCAATTTACCGGGCAAGTGCGCGTTCTTAACTCTGGTTTGGGATGAAATTGCAGATGAAATACTGGACGGAAACCTGGGCGATCGCTCAGCGCATTTTAACCGAGCTGGGGCGACGGCGACGCAGCCTAATTTTCTGGGCCATTTTTCCGGTGCTGATTCTGGTGCTGAACGGCCTGATCTTAGCGGAGCGGGCGCAGCTTTCGACGGCTGAGGCGTTTGAAAATGCGGCTCCGCCTAGCCTGGTGGGGGCGGCGCTGTTTTTTAGCTGTTTGGGGGGCAGCGTGGCGACGGTGGTGGCCGAGCGAGAGCACCGGACGCTGAAGCGACTGTTTCTTTCGCCCCTCAGCGGCTTTTCTTACTTCCTCGGCATCTTTGTCGCTCACAGCGCTATCGGGCTAGGGCAGACGGTCTTGGTCTACGCGATCGCCTTTGCCGTGGGTGCCCAGTTCGAGGGTTCGGTGCTGCTGGGGCTGGTGATCATTCTGCTCAGCATCGCTGCCTATGTAGGCGTGGGCTTTATCTTGGGCACACAGTTTGCTCGCCGCACTGAGGATGTAAATGCCTTAGTGGCCGCCTTTGGGGTGCCGCTGCTGATCTTAGGCGGTACGTTTCTGCCTGCTTCCCTATTTCCAGAGGTGCTGCTGCAGATTGCCCAGTTCAACCCGGTCTACCACATGAACGAAGCTCTAACAGGCGTGGCGGCAGCCGGGGAGGACATAGGGGCGATCGCGCCGCACCTCAGCTTTTTAGCCATTTTCGCTGGCGTCATGGTGATTTTGGGCTGGCTTTCCTATCAGCGGATGGTGCAGACTGAGCGGCGGTTATAGCTATTCGGCGTAAATCATTTTGCGGGTCATACCGCCATCGACGACAAAGTTTTGGCCGGTGATAAATCCGGTTTCTTCTGAGAGCAGATAGGTCACTAGCCCCGCTACGTCGCTGGGTTTGCCCACGCGCCCCGCCGGATGCTGGCTGTGATCTTGGCGGCTGAGATGAGGCTGCGATCGCTGGCTTTCTTTCTGCCAGTCGCTGACGGCAATCCAGCCGGGGCTGACGCAGTTAACCCGAATCTGGGGGCCGAGGCTGATGGCGAGAGCATGGGTGAGGGCAACGATGCCGCCTTTAGAAGCGACGTAGGCTTCAGTGTGAGGTTCAGACTGCAGGGCGCGGGTAGAGGCAACATTAGCGATCGCGCCTCTGGTTTTGCGCAGCGAGGGAACTGCATGTTTAGTGACTAAGAAATAGCCAGTCAGATTGGTGCTTAGCTTGTGGTTCCAGTCGTCTAGGGAGAGTTTTTCAATCGGGTCGTTGTAGGGATTGGCAATGCCCGCGTTATTCACCAGGCCGTGTAGGGCGCTGAACTTTTCGAGGGTGGTGTCGAGGCAGTTTTGCACCGAGGCTTCATCAGTCACGTCAGTTTGGCAGAAAATGACGGACTCAGAAAACAGCTCAAATTCTGCCAAACAGTCTGCCCCGGCTTCGGCGTCTAAGTCGGCGATCGCCACGTTCCAGCCAGCGGTTAGCAGATGCAGCGCGATGCCTTTGCCGATGCCCTGGGCACCACCGGTAATAATTGCGGTTTTTGAGGCTGACGCCATCCTGTTTTTTCCCTAGTGCAGCCTTTTGATTGTGCCGCCTGAGCTTTGGGGGCAAATCTTGCTGACGTTAGAGATCTGCTGGCAGTGAGGCATACCAGTCAGCGTAGGGCGTATTTTTTGCCAGTTTTTGAGTGTAGTCAGGGGCACCGTCATCCCACCACACCGGGCCGCGCTCTCCCAGAGCTTCCTTAGCGGTTTGCACCTGCGATCGCGCCTGTTTTAGAGCTGCCTCGTCATCAGCTTGCTTGGCCGCTTTCACCTGCCGCCGCGCCTGCATCAATTTTTTCACCCACTCTTGGCGAGTTTCTGCTGCCAGGCTGGGGTCAGTGCAGCGCCAGAGCCGCCCTTTGACGACGAAGTAGCGACCATCTGGCGTCACGGGATAGTTTGCCATGTTTCGTCAACTTGAGATTGCCGATATCCTACCCGTAGAGTCTGCTAGAGTTGAAGGCGCTATCGGTAGAGTTTGATGAGGTTAGCGTGACGCCAGAGCAACCTTCCCTATTGTCTTATGCCGCCGAGCAGTCGGCGCGGTTGTCTACCTACGCCAATCGCCATGCCAGCGCCATGATGAACGCCAGCGAACTGCAGGACTGGAAGCAGCGAATCTTCCGGTTTCAGCAGCAGGTGGAGCAGGTTCCTACTGTTCAGGGGAGTCTGTTTGAGTCAGGGGCGATCGCCAGCAGTCCCACCCCACCCGATCCGTTTACCTTACGGCCTCAAAATACCGAGTTTTGGCGCTGGCAGTTTGATGACTTGGGCGTAGCGGCGCTGTACTTTGTGGTAGATGCGGCGCTGCCGATCTTGCTCTACGTGGGCGAGACGGTGAAATCTAACCAGCGCTGGAAGGGCGTCCATGACTGCAAGCGCTACATTCTCAACTATGTCTCCTTGCACAACCAGCTTAAGCTCTCCACTGCGGTTAATATTGGCTTCTGGTGTGAAGCGCCCGGCGATCGCAAAGCCCGCCAGCAGCTAGAGCGAGAGCTAATCTACAAGTGGCGATCGCCTTTTAATAAAGAAAACTGGCAGCGCTGGGCCACGCCGTTTGTGGGTGAAAAGTAGAAGATCGAGCGGTTTAGAACTCGCAGCCTGCAGGCTGTCGTCCCTGCTGGGCTAGCTCGGCAGCAAATTCTGGAGGTAACTCAACTGCTGTAAAACCTGCGTCAACGCTGCCCTGCATGGCCTGACTGCCGTAGCCCGTAGGGTACATGTGGGCGCGCACAATCACGGTTTGATCCGGCTGGACGGCCACGGCCCCGCCCGCTCGGCGAAACGGCTGCTCCTCTACATGGCTATGGGCCAGGGGACGGCGAAAAATCAGTTCTCCCGCTTCGCTGACGACTTCCCACCAGTTGGCGTACTGATCGCAGCCGGTATCTGGGCTTTGCACCGTCACGGCAAAGGTATAAGCGCCCGGTTCGCCAGCGGTGGCTTCAACCGCGATCACCTCGGCAAAGGTAGAGTCTGCTGGGGTCGCGGTAGAGTCTGCTGCTGGGGGCGAACTTGGCTCCGATGAGAGGGGCTGGGTTTGGCAACTGGCTAGGCTGAGGGCGATCGCGCCAACCATGATCAAGCGCCATAAGCTCCTGGGATCAATCTGCTGATGAAGCATAAAGTTGAGGGATGGAACTGAGAACCGCTTGGTGTAACAAACTTAACTTGCGCTGGGGCGTTAGATAGGGTAGATTTTGGAGCTATAGCTGTCTGCGTGCAGCTTGACTATCACCCAAAAATTTGGTCATGCGGTGCCGAAAGTTGTTCGCAGCAATCTTCCGACACCTGACCCCTTCGACAGGAACAAGCTGTCTCGGAGGCTAGAGTAATTATTACTCAGGCCGTCCCGAACTGCTATGTCTGGGACGGCCAAGTTTTTGGGATTTCCTACCCCACTTCTTGAAGGAGGAGTCCCAAAATGCTGTTTTATATCCACCCGCATCTCCCGGATTTGACCAATCTGGGAGATACAGAACCCGTACGCCTGCACATCCCCCGCGCCCAGCCGGAACGGGAGCGCCTGCGCCATCTGATTATGGGGTCGCAGGAAGGCGTGCGATCGACTATCCACGCCCTGCATAAGCTGAACTACGCCGATCAGGGCTTATGGAGCGACCTAATCACGATTCCGCCCGCTGGCATTTTGCTAACGCCGGAGCAGGGCGAGGTGCTGAGCTACCTGGTGCGCTATCGCTCGTTGCGTTAGGCGCTTGCAGAAACCAGGGTTCTTGTCCCGCTCCGAGGTCAGCTAACCAACCTGAAAGAACCCTGGTTTCTTTACCTAGGCTCGATCTCTGCAGGCACCGTCAAAATCCGCGACTCAATTCCTTCCCACACCGGCGGCGACACCCGCACCGCCGCTTCTTTGCAGCGAATCATCAGTTCAGCCGCGTAGAAATAGTCACTCAAAGCCTGGATTTCTTGTTCAGAAAGCTGTAATAAATCTGGCTCTAAATTAATAGCATCTTTCCAGACTTTTTCAATTATTTTTAAAAAGTGATAAAATTCTTCTACAGAATTAATCTTGTTAGGAATTATCTGCTTTAATTCTGTTAGCTTTTCAACCAAATTCTCTATTTCACCTTTTCTAAAAACGCCTATTTGCTGAAATTCTTTAGCAAGGTCAAGGTCAAGGTCAAGGTCAAGGTCAAGGTCAAGGTCAAGGTCAAGGTTGAGGGTACGGGCAAGGGCGCGGGCATGGTCAAGGACACGGGCACGGGTACGGGCGCGGGCAAGGTCAAGGTCAAGGGCGCGGGCACAGTCACGGGTACGGGCGCGGGCATGGTTACGGTCACGGTCAAAGGCACGGGCACAGTCACGGTTATGGTCACGGGCGCGGGCGCGGGCACAGTCACGGGTACGGGCAAGGTCAAGGTTAAGGTCAAGGGCAGCGGTTCGTTTGGCGGCAGCCTTTATTTGACCAGGAGATCCCTGCGTGGCAGCGTCTGCCCACTTGACTAGAGCTTGCAGTCTTTCACTTTTCAGTGCACCCTGCGCCTGTTTTTCCATCGCCAGCAGCAGCTCATCCGCTCCCCGCTTACCGGGCACTAGCCCCGCCACCAGCAGAAACACCTCGCGCCAGCGCTGATCGTTCAGGTGCTCGCTCACAAGCTGAGCCACTTTTTGATTGTCCACAATGCATTTAGCCGTCAGATATTCCTGAAACGTCAGGTGAGAAAAAGAATAAGCTTCTCTAGCCCGCTCAACTAGAATCCCCTGCTGTACTTCAATTTCCTCTAAGATTTTGCCCGCGTCCAAATTGGGTGCATTTTCATTGTCTGCCTGAAAAGTTCGGATCTGATCCAATACGTCCTTTTTGTCAAAAAAGAGCTGATCGTCTACGAAGCTGGTATAGGCAATTTCTGAGAGTAACTCCAGCTCTAAATCCGAGCCAAACTGTTGATAAATCGGTTCTTTTTGCAGACGTTTTTCGGCTGCCCACTTGCGCAAAATCACGTCCAGAGCTTCCCCATAAACCTGATGCCGTTTTTTAGGAAAGTCCTGAAACTCGTCGTAGATGACACACAGCAGCGTCAGCAGCAGCGGCGTCTGGGCCAGTTCCTTCGCCGCCTGATAGTCCGAACTGCTGAGCAGTTCCCAGCAGCGCTCTGCCGTCTGCGTTTCGAAGTCGCGCGGCTTGCGAAACCAGTTTTTGATGAATTGCTCAATCTGCTCATCTTCAAACGCCGCCATGGCCACGTCGCTGAAGCGCCTGAAGCCGCCAAAGGTGTAGGCCGCTACCCGACAGGAGGCAATAAAGCGATTCTTACTGTAGCGATCTACCAAGTTCTCAATTTGCGTCACGGCTGAGTTCAGCGCTTCTGTGGGCACTTCATCTAGCCCATCCAGCAGAATCAATAGCTTGCCGCTCTTGAGCATCAGCTCTGTGAATTTTTGCGGTTCCGGAAAGCCGCAAACCTCAAACTCATTGGCGATGAAGTCTTCGATTTTGAGGTCGTTGGCCTGGAACTGTCGCAGCTCCAGCATCACCGGAATGCACTCGTGAGTGTAGTAATGCTCTTGAGGCTGCAAGGATTCAGGTGACTGCTGCGCAAAATTCATAATGGCGTGGCGGCGCAGCGCCTCCAGCCCCATCTTCCTTAAAAAAGTAGACTTGCCCACCCCCGGCCCGCCCAGCACCATTAGATATGGCTGCTCGTTGGCCACCTCAATTCCCTGTTGTTTCTTTGCATTATGAAAGTCAAAACTGCGCCTACCGCTCTCTCGAAAAAGTTCTTGCAGTGATTCCGTAGATTCGTAATAACGCAGCGCCGATCGCGGTAAAAGCTGCACCGCCGTGTAGATTTCATCCAGTCTCACTGGCTTGTCCATGCGTACACAGGCCACTCTCAAAATGCCGTGGCGATCAGCATAGTTCTGCACGTACCGCTGTACGGCCCGGTTTAGCTCCCGTCCCTGGAACAGGTTAATATCTGCCTGCTCCAGCAGCTTGCCGCCCTTCTCTTGAATGACGTTGCCAATCAGTCCCGTCAGGCCAGCCGTTGCCGCACCAATCAGCAGCTCAAATCCAGTCATGAGGTTGCGATCGCCAGAGATTTTTCCTAGTCTAACCTCAGCCCAGATGGACAGATAGAGAAGTCATAGCGAAATCCTAGTGTGCCGCCCTAGCCACCGTAAGATGGGCACGCTTTGCTTTGCCCATCCTACGGTGGCTAGGGCGGCACACTAGGATTTCGCTA
>JAAHIC010000144.1 GCA_010671965.1 Leptolyngbya sp. SIO4C5 | reverse complement strand
GCTTCATATGGTACCAGCACATATTCTTTAAAGTCAAGGCAGGTTTTCGGCTCTAAAGGCGCTTCTAGCTGGATTCGCATCACCCAGCAGTCCACCAGATAAATCACGGTGACACAGGTAGTGTGAATGCCGGGCTGATTAAATAGATAGTGAATCATGCGCAGCGTCAAGCTGGCATTGGCAAAGCAGTAGAAATATTGCATCATTCCAGTCCATCTCTAATTCCTTAGCCTAGAGAAGAAATCTGAGGGACTTGTGAAGATTAGCAATAAATAGTTTGGTCTGAGATAGCGAAATCGATAGGATCAGGTTTTGCTGATTGCTTCGGTGCCACTGTCCTGGTTTTTCTTACGTTCAATATGTCGCCTTTTCATCAGACAGCGCTCTTAAGTCCAGCTCAGCTGATGAATCGTCAGCCGCTGATTGTCTCTCCTACAGAATCGGTAGCGGCTGTCATTGAACAGATGGCCTATGTGAGGGGTGTCAGCTGCGCGCTGACGGCAGAAAGGGAGCAGGCAGTTGATTTAGCGGCGATCGCGGCTGAAATTGATGTGGGCTATGCCCTCGTGATGACGGCAGGAGAGCTGACCGGCATTTTTACCGAGCGCGATTTGGTTGCGCTAGTGGCTCAAGAAGTGGATCTCAATCGGTTAGCGATCGCCGCTGTGATGTCGCAGCCCGTCATCACCATCAACCAAAGTGAGATCAAAAGCATTTTTTCAGTCACAGCCGCTTTTCAGCAGCATCAGGTGCGCCACCTGCCAGTTTTAGATGAGGCAGAGAAACTCTTAGGCGTCATCACCCTGACAACGCTGCGGCAGGCTCTACAGCCGCTTAATTTTCTAAAGCTGCGCCAGATCAGCGATGTCATGCTGACCCAGGTGATTCAGGCTGCGCCAACGACCTCAGTTTTGGCCTTGGCGAATCTGATGTCAGCTCACCGGATTAGCTGCGTCGTGATTACGGAAGCCCGGTTTCACCTGGGCAGAACGGTTGCCATGCCAGTGGGCATTGTCACCGAGCGCGATATCATCCAGCTCAAAACTTTAGGACTCAATGCCAGTCGCCTGCAGGCGGCTCAGGTGATGAGTACGCCCCTCTTTTGCCTATACCCCCATGATTCCCTGTGGCAGGCCCACCAGCAAATGCAGCAGCGCCGGATTCGTCGTTTAGGAGTACAGAACGAAGCCGGGGAACTGGTGGGCATTGTCACCCAAACCAGTCTGCTACAGGTCTTAGATCCCACAGAGCTATTGGGAGAGATTGAGCAGCTTCAGCAGCTCCTTCAAGATCGCAGCGATCGCTTAGAGCAAACTAACCATCAGCTCCGCCAAGAGGTTGATCAGCGTCAACGGTTAGAGTCACAGCTACAGATAGCCAACGCGGCGCTAGAGAAACGGGTTTCGCTGCAGACCGCGCAGCTCATCCAGACCAACCAACAGCTCCGGCAGGAAGTTGCTGAGCGGCAGCAGTCAGAGCAGGCTCTCGATCGAGTCTTTTCAATCACGCCTAGCATGTTGTGTACGGCAGGGTTAGACGGCTACTTTAAGCGACTAAACCCCTCTTTTAGCCAAACTTTAGGCTATAGCAACGAGGAGCTACAGGCGCATCCCCTGGTTAACTTTGTCCATCCCAGCGATCGCAGTGCCACCTTAGCAGAGCTGCAAAGGCTTGCTGCTGGCAAGCGCACCATTGCTTTTGAAAATCGCTATCGCTGCCGGGACGGCTCCTATCGCTGGCTGCTTTGGAACGCAGTCACCCATCCCGATGAACAGCTCATCTATGCTTCAGCTCGCGATATCACAGAGCGTAAGCAGGCAGAAGCGCTGCTGGAACAAGAGCGGGACTTTATTGCCGCGGTGCTAGATACGGTGGGCGCGCTGATTGTGGTACTCGATCGGCAGGGCCAAATTCTGCGCTTCAATCGCACCTGCGAGGCCATCACGGGCTACCAGACAGTCGAAGTCCGTGGCCGCTGTCCCTGGGACTTTTTGCTGCTGCCGGCTGAGCGGGCTGCGGTCAAGGCGGTTTTTCAGCAGCTTGTGCGCGGTCAGGCACCTAGCCAGTATGAAAACTACTGGGTCAGCAAAGACGACAGCAAGCATTTGATTAGCTGGTCTAACACGGTAATCACCAATGAGCAAGGACAGGTTGAATATGTCATTGCTACAGGGCTAGATGTGACCGAGCGCCGCAAGGCAGAGCGCCGCCTAGAGCGCCAAAGCCGACAAAATCAGCTCCTCACAGAGGTCACGCGCAAAATTTCTCAGTCGCTACGCTTAGAAGAGATTTTGCACACCATTGTGACAGAAGTGCAGGGGCTGCTCGCCTGCGATCGCGTTTTGGTAGTACAGCAGCAGGCCGATGGCAGCAGCCAGCTCGTAGACGAAGCAGTTCTGGCTCCCTGGCCTGCTATGCTAGCTCAGCCTGAGGCTATGACGCAGCTGCTGATGCAGTCATTACGGCTGCAGGAAGCTTCTCAACAGGGACAGCGGGTGGCGATCGCCGATTCGGCCCATGCTTTGACAGCTGATGCTCAGGTACTGCTAGAGCGCTTTGCCGTTCAGTCTGAGCTGGTGGTGCCTGTGTTCTATCAGGCAGTGCTGTGGGGTTTTCTGCTAATCCACCAGTGCGATCGCCCGCGGCAGTGGGATCAGGCCGAAATTAGCCTGGTGCAGCAGCTAGCCGATCAGCTAGGACTAGCCGTGACCCAGGCGCAACTGCTCGATACCTTAGAAGAGCGCGTCAGCCAGCGTACCGCCGAACTGACCCAAATTAATCATCAGCTACAGCAGGAAATCCGCGATCGCCAGCAAACCGAGGCCGCGCTGCGAGAAAGCCAGCAGAAACTAGCCGGGATTTTGGACACGGCTGATGAGGGCGTAATCTCGGTTGATGAGGTTCAAATTATCCAGTTATTCAATCAGGGGGCTGAGCGTATTTTTGGCTATCCCGCTGCTGAGGTTTTAGGCCAGCCGCTCAGTATCTTACTGCCAGGTCTGTTTCAGACCAGCGATCGCCGCTCCATGCAGGCGCTAGCCGAAACAGAGGTTAGCGCTCAGCCTATGGCCGAGCGCAGCCGTGGCGTTGTCGGTCGGCGGCGAAACGGCCAGGAATTTCCGGCAGAAGCCTCTATCTCCAAGCTACAAACGGAGCAGGGCTTAGTCTTCACTATTATCCTTAAAGATGTCACTGAACGCCGTCAGGCCGAGGCAGCTCTGCGTCGCAGTGAAGAGAAGCTGCGCCTGACCACCGACGCGCTGCCGGTGTTGATTGCTTATGTCGATCGCCAGCAGTGCTATCAGTTTAATAATCTTGCTTATGAAAGCTGGTTTGGCCTATCGCGCGAAGCCATCCGCGGCTGCCGGGTGCGTGATGTCATTGGGGAAGCGGCTTATCGGCAAATTCAGGACTATCTGGCCCAGGGACTGGCGGGTGAAACAGTCAGTTATGAAATAGAAATGCCTTATCTAACGGGCGATCGCTGGATTAGCGCCAGCTATATTCCCGATGTACAGCAGGGTGAGGTGAGGGGCTTATTCACGCTGGTCAGCGACATTAGCGATCGCAAAGCGACCGAGCGCCTCAGGGATGAATTTGTCTCTGTCGTTAGCCACGAACTGAGAACTCCTTTGACCTCAGTGCATGGCTCTCTCAAGCTATTAGCCACCGGACAGCTTGGAACCCTCTCAGTTCATGAGCAGGCCCTGATTGAGATTTCTTTAAAAAACACCGAGCGGCTGACGCGCCTAATCAACGATGTCTTGGACTTAGAACGGATTGAATCGGGTCAGATCAGCATGGTAATGCAGGTCTGCAATGCCGGCGATTTACTGTTGCAGGCCATTGCAACCATGCAGTCAATGGCGCATGAGGCTCAGATCGAGCTAACAGCGACTGCCAGCTCCGTTGAGATCTGGGCTGACCCTGACCATATTTTGCAAACACTGACCAATTTGCTCAGCAACGCCATCAAGTTTTCTCCCCCGCAGACAACGGTTCAGCTAGCTGTAACCGAGCAGACCAGCACTGTGCTGTTCGCTGTTCAGGATCAAGGGCGCGGCATTCCTCCTGATAAGTTGGAAACCATTTTTGAGCGGTTTCAGCAGGTGGATGCCTCTGATTCGCGCAAGCGCGGCGGGACTGGCCTTGGGCTGGCTATCTGTCGTAATATCGTGCAGCAGCATCATGGACATATTTGGGCCGAAAACCGTCCTGAAGCAGGCAGCACCTTTTACTTCACTTTGCCAAAGCCGGTCTCTAAGCAGCCACTATGATTTCAAAGAGAATTCTGCTCATTGATGATGAACCTGATATTCACAAAATTGCTGAAATTGGTCTGATGCTGGAGTCAGGCTGGCAAATGTTTACTGCGACCTCTGGCAAAGCTGGCATTACACTGGCCGCAAGCCAGCAACCCGATGCCATTCTATTGGACGTAATGATGCCCGACATGGATGGTTTAGCCACCCTTGAGTCACTCCAGCATAATCGTCAGACCCAGGCTATCCCCGTTATTTTTTTGACAGCTAAAGCCCAATCCGCCGACCGCCGCCGTCTTTACAGTGCCGGCGCCAAAGGCGTCATCACCAAACCCTTTGACCCAACTACCCTAGCGAGCCAAATTGCTGGTTACTTAGGCTGGCCCCTGTAGCTAACTATTTCTATCCTCATAGGATCTCCATAATTGCTCTGTAGGCTACTTACATATCTCTTCCAATAGCCAACCTGTAGGCAAGCGGGCAATTACTATGAGTTCGTCAGTTTCTCGGCTAAGTTGTCAACCGCTGGACTTTTCTGCTGGTGCAGCCGCAGCCAAGCGCATTCTGCTGATTGATCGGGCAGAAGATTCTCGAACCATTATTCGGTTCAGTTTGGAGATGATTGCTGACTGGCAGGTTTTGACTGCAGCCTCTATTGGTGACGGTGTAATCCTAGCTGTAGAACATCTGCCTGACTTGATCCTGCTAGACACGGAAACCGCCGGATCGGTTTTAACCGAGCATCTGTGTCTTTATTCTGAGCTGCAGCATGTTCCTATCGTCCTGATAGTGCCTCGGATTCGGCTGGGCGATCGCCTCAGCAGCGAACAACAAGGAATTGCCGCGATTATCTCCAAGCCCTTCGATCCGGTGGCTTTAGTCCAGTGTTTGGTTGATCTGTTTGCGCAGAAACCTGTAGCTACAGCTCTCGGTTGAAACTTTTGTACTTATCTGAGCGAGTATTGACCGTCCTGAGCTTGAACTTGGGACTCATCAGCAGATAGAGAATGATTGTCGGTATGCAAAATAGGTAAAACGGATAGGCAAACAGCGCGATTGAAAACTGTTCAATGGCAAACAGATTCAGCAAGCTCGCCAGCCAGAAGAGGAACCACGGCAGTACATCTTCGCTATCCGGGCGCAGATAGGTTTTGCGAATGGTCGGCAGCGCCCCCGAAAAATCAATAGCCAAGTTAGTAAACAGAGCGATTAAGGGGGCATCAAAAGCCCACCAGAGAATCAGACTCAGGCCAGCAGCAGCTAGGCAAGCGCGATCGAAACGATTCCACCCCCCTTCGCCGTATTTGATGGAAGCCAGAGCAATGATGAGGTGGCAGACAGCCGCTGCCGCTGGCACCCACAGCGAACTAATAGAATCCGAGGAAGAGGATTCGTAGCTAAAAACCAGAATCAGCCCCACCACTGACCAAATCCACCAGCTCGCCCGATTCGGACGGGTTTTGCCTTGATAAATTGTGATCAGATAGGGGACAAATCCCAAAAAGTAGATACAGCCTGCTACCAGACCTAGCCCTAGCCGCCAGTCAGTCATTTGCTTGTTTATTCCTCGTGTTTAGAGTGAAATCAACTGTCATACTCAGTTGCTAAGTCTCAAATCGCTATCAATACAATGACTAATAGAGCGTAATAAAAGAAACATCAACCGCTCCGTAAAACTGGTTAAAGCTGTGTCTGTTCTCCCCTTTCGCGACATCTCCTTGCCCCAGTAGTAAGCGCTTGACGCGAAATTGGTGGTAGTTTACCAGTTGGTCAGTCAGCGAAATATAGTTAAACATGTCGCTGGTCGCTAGCGCCCGGTCTACCTGGGGCAGATCGTGCCAGGGACAGGTCATATCGGCATGGTGGGCGCTGTGATAGCCGAAGTTTAGCAGCAGCAGGTTGAGCCAGGCATAGCGGTGAGAAATCAGATTGGAAAAAGTATGGGCTTGCTCATAGCTAGCTGCCCGGTAAGGCAGGACCGAGCCGACTGGAAATCCTTCATAGGTATGTTGAAAAGCATCTGCCCAGCGCAGCACCGTAATCATGCTGCTATAGGCCACAAAGTAGAGCAGCAGTGCCTTTAAAGATAGGTAGCCTAGGCCGATAAAAAAGAGTAGTCTCAAACCCAGCACGACAGCAATTCGCTGCCGGGCTTTGGCGTAGGGCGCATTTCGCCATAGCAGGTAAATACTGCGCCAGCGCGCCCAAAAAGCCACCACTGGCAAATAGCACCATTCCAGCAGCAAAACGGTGTATTTGAGCAAAGGCGGGAGCTGTCTGACCGCTGCCGGAATATCAAAGCGATAAAAATCAGCTTGGTCGGTATGGTGTTGAATATGCTGAACTGTGAGGGCTTTGAAACCGAAATAGCAAGCTCCATTGAGCCAGCCCATCAGCCGTCCGCAGCGAGCATTGCGACGGCGCGATCGAAAGATGTTGCCGTGCATAAATTCGTGGGTTAGATAGGCTGAGTAAATCAGACTGTGGGTGAGTAACAGCACGCCGAGTCCGTTCAGCCAGCCGTTAGCGACAAATAGTAGGGCAATGCCGCTGACGTAGCCGCTGAGCGTATAGGCGATCGCAGCCGTGTTTAACAGAACATGAGGTGAATGCCGAACGACTCTGGCGGTGGTAAGCGTTGTGGCCATAATCTTAGCTGGGACAATAGCGATAGAAGCTCTGACTCTAAACTGAAACTACCGTCTTTGCTTCGCGCTGTTGGCGTAGTTCAAGACATTCCCGGTAAATTTCTTGAAACAGCTTCTGCTGGAGGTTGGCAAATTCGCTAAAGCCCTGAGCGGCCCAATCCCAGATCTGCTCTTGAGATTCAGGGCGGTACTGCGTTGCTAGCTCTAAAGCCGTCAACGCGTAGTCAGCATGTTCCACCTCGATGCCTTCGCCTTCATGACGGCTGTGAATCACAATCCAGCACCAGGGATGAAACTGATGCTCGCCAATTTTGCCATTGCTGGCCTGCTGCTTCAGGAACTGATCGAAGCGAACATCGGCGTAGTCGTGGCGAATCACTTTATCAATCAGAGCATATTCGCGATCGCCCAAAATTTCGGAAGCAATGTGCAAGCCAATCCCTCGGATCAAAGACTCAATGTTGCCGGGAATACCCTGATAGCTAGTAATTAGATCTTGAACGAGTCTTTCTAACCAAATCGGGGCCGTAAATTGATTACGCTGCGCTGCGGAAAGATTGGCGTAGTTGCCCACCGTTTTCAACGTTAGCTGAGCTAAAGCGCGATGAGAAGGATTTTCATAAGTCCCTTCATCTGCCGCCGCTGTTAGAATTTTGGCCGCAATTTCCATCCCGCGATCGGCTTCTTCGGTAACGGCTGCTTCAGGATGAACAAAGAGATAGCGTGACAGACCAATTGAGCTAGCTAACCGCGCAATCATGGCTGAGGCGTAGCCATTGAAGTAGGTATAGCGATGAAAGAAAAGATAGAGAAAATAAGGATCTTGAGCAGCTAAATCAACGGATGCGTGAACGGTTTGATCCAAAGCATCGAGATCAAATTTTTGCTCGAACAAATCTATAGAAAAAGAAGCCATAGTGAATTGAGTCGATGACCTGAAGTGTATGTATACCCTGACGCTAAAGTAATCGCCGCAAGCCGGTTCTCCAAGGCGTATAAATACGGAACTTTATACGTACTTTATGAACCTCTTCATTAACTTTTCGCTTTGAGCCGCATCAATTGCTGCTCGTCTCTATCAGGATCAAGTAAACTTACGGAAGCATGGCATATGCCAAGGCTTTAGACGCGACAGCCGCTGTGGCGATCGCGGCTTAAATAATCAGCTATGTTAAGTCTGTGCTTATTCTGACTTGAACCGCTGTACAGAAATCTACTGAGCTGAACCAAAATTTTTTGACTGCGCCATCTTGTTACAGTGTGTCAGTCGTCGGGGTCACGTAGCTAATTGAACATGAGGTATGAGTAGAGGTTCGGTTGGCTACATTTCTCGTTTCCACTGAGCGTGTTCTTAACGTTAGTCAGCCAATGTCTGCCTTTGGAAGCTTGTCAATGACTCCCTAGATTCTGATAGGGTGCGAGATAGCGATCGCGTAATTGAAATGGCTCAGCAATCTTCAGGCCAGTGGAATTTACCTCAGTTTTTAGAAACCCTTAACTTCTTTGGCGAGGTTCCTTTTCTCGGCAGTATTCGATGGTTACAGCAGATGTTTGATAGCTCCGTTGAGGTTTCAGCCCAAAGGTTGCCTGCTGAATCGGAGCAGGCACGGCCTGGGCTGAAACC
>JAAHIC010000143.1 GCA_010671965.1 Leptolyngbya sp. SIO4C5 | reverse complement strand
TATAATGGAGTTTTTTGGCAGGCTGAGAGACTTTTGCTCAAACAGTCTCTTCTCAGCAAGTTTGTCTGGAGGGCTTGAGAGAGCTAAATTCTCTACCTGAACTGGCAAAATCAGCCCTTTTCTTTGTTTTGAACGATTTGACTGCGCATGGCGACTTTACACGGCAACTGGATAGCAAAAGACCGCTGCTTTTTGATTTGGGGAGAAACCTGGCGACACCTCGAAACTCACCCGATTCAGTCAGATGGCGTTGCTCAGCATCCCTATGGCCTCACCCCAGATGAGCTGGTAGCTTTTTTGCAGTCTTCTACCAGCCGCTCAGAACAGACGGGCAAACTAGAACCCCTATTTCAGGTGCCTGCTGCTGTCTTGCAGGCAACGACGACCAGCGCTAAAACTCCCAGCCGTCGCCGCTCCGCTAAATCGACCGCAACCCAGCTTCCCCCGCGAGCGGTATCAGCTCAGTATTGGCGATCGCAAGTAATCGCGCTGCCAACCTGCTACCGGGCGGACACCTTTCTGCCTCAGCTCTCCAATGCCTCGCTGGAGACGGATGACACCGAGCAGGGCGACCTGGCCCTGTTTCCCTGGCGGGTAGACGGTCTGCAGCTTAGCCCTGCTGAGGCAATCACCTTCTTTGAGGGACTGCCGCTGGGACAGGCACAGGCAGAATCCACCGTGATTGGCTCTGATCTTTGCTACTGGTCGCATATTGCCCGCTGGGTGCTAGATTTGCTGGCCCGCGCCAAGTTTTTGCCGGAGGTGCATCCGGCCGCTGACGGCGCGATCGCCACCTGGCAGCTACTGCTCGACAGCGCTGTTGATCAAGGCAGATTGCGCAACTACATGCAGCAGATGCCCGCTGTCTGCCGGACCTATCAGGCTTCAGTGACTGAAGCGGATAGCGCTATCAGCCTGCTGGCCGAGCCTCAAGAACTGCTGCTGAGTTTTCTGAGCACCTTAGTTAATTCTCAGGTTAAGGCGATCGCTCAGAGCCAGCCGCTGCCCACCAATATTCCGCTCGATAGCGACATGCCGATTCAGGATTGGCTGACGGCATTAGGTGGTCCTGAGGGTGGCTTTGAAACCCATCTGCTAGCGGCACTGAGACTGCACGAGGCGATCGCTACCTGGACCGCACCGCTGCAAAATCTGCAGGCAGGCGAAACAGCCGCCTTCCGGACTTGTTTTGTCCTAGAGCCACCTGCCTCAGTGGAGCAGCCATGGCAGCTCCGCTACTGTATGCAGGCCACTGACAAAGCTACTGTTTTGTTAGAGGCCGCCACCATTTGGGAAAATCCGGTAGACGAACTGACGTATCAAGACCGGGTCCTCGAAAATCCCCAAGAAAACTTTTTGGCCGGTTTAGGACGAGCTGCGCGGCTCTACCAGCCCATTCACGACAGTCTGCAAACTCAGCGACCGCAAGCCTGCTCCCTAGACCCCATTCAGGCATTCGAGTTCATTAAAGCTGCCGCTTGGCGACTGCAAGATAGCGGTTTTGGGGTAATTTTGCCCCCCAGTCTGGTGAGCCAGCAGGCTGATTTGGATAACCGCCTGGGCCTGAGCATTCAGGCTGAAGCGCCCCAACGCCGACAGCGACAGCGCCTAGGCTTGCAGAGCCTGCTTAACTTTCAGTGGGAGCTGACTTTGGCCGGGGAAACCCTGTCACAAAAAGAATTTCAAAAACTCATTTCCCAGCAGTCTCCCCTAGTTGAGGTCAATGGTAAATGGGTGGAGCTACGGCCTCAAGATGTAAAAGCAGCTCAAACCTTCTTCAAGCAGCGACCGGAGCAGATGAGCTTTTCAGTAGAGGATGCCTTGCGCATTAGCACGGGCGATACTCAAATGATTGAAAAGCTGCCCGTGGTCAGTTTTGAGGCTTCCGGGGCACTGAAAGAACTGATTAATACGCTGACCACAGGCAATCAAACCCTAGAGCCGATTCCCGAACCGGACGGATTTGCGGGTACGCTGCGTCCTTATCAGGCTAGAGGCGTTTCCTGGCTGGCCTTTTTAGAACAGTGGGGTTTAGGTGCTTGCCTAGCTGATGATATGGGCTTGGGCAAAACCATTCAGCTCATTGCCTTTTTGCTCTATCTGCGCGCAGAAAATTTGTTAGAGCAGCCGACACTGCTGGTTTGTCCTACTTCTGTGATTGGCAACTGGCAGCGAGAGGTGCGGCGGTTCGGTCCCAAGCTAAAAACGCTGGTCTACCACGGCGATAAACGACCTCACGGTAAAGCCCTAGTCAAGGCAACGGCTGAGGTTGATTTGGTGATTACCAGCTATGCCCTGGTTCACCGAGATGTTAAAGACCTCAAAGCTGTAAGCTGGCAGGGAATCGTCCTTGATGAAGCCCAGAATATTAAAAACCCGGAAGCCAAGCAGTCTCAGGCTGTCCGCGAAATTGAGGCCGACTTTCGCATCACCCTCACGGGTACCCCAGTGGAAAACCGTCTTTCCGAACTGTGGTCCATCTTAGACTTTTTGAATCCGGGCTATTTGGGGCCGCGCAATTTCTTTCAGCGCCGCTTTGCCACTCCCATTGAGCGCTATGGCGATACGGCTTCGCTCAAAACTCTGCGATCGCTGGTGCAGCCCTTCATTCTGCGACGGCTCAAGACCGATCGCACCATTATTCAAGAGCTACCAGAGAAGCAGGAAATGACGGTCTTCTGCGGTTTGACGGCTGAACAAGCTAGTCTTTATCAGGAAACGGTTGATGCTTCCTTGGCTACGATCGAAGAGTCAGAAGGGATTCAGCGTCACGGCCTCATTTTGTCACTGCTGGTGAAGCTGAAGCAAATTTGCAATCATCCGGCTCAGTTCCTGAAGCAGAAGAGTCTTGGCAAAGTCAATCGCTCTGCTAAGCTAATGCGCCTAGATGAAATGTTAGAGGAGCTAATTGCTGAGGGCGATCGCGCTTTGATCTTTACCCAGTTTTCGGAATGGGGCAAACTGCTGAAGGCCCATTTGGAGAGCTATTTGGGGCAGGAAACGCTGTTTCTTTACGGCAGTACTTCGCAGAAGCAGCGCGAGGCGATGGTTGATCGATTCCAGCATGATCCTAATGCCCCCAAGATTTTCATCTTGTCGCTCAAAGCTGGCGGCGTGGGCCTAAACCTGACTAGAGCCAATCACGTCTTTCATTTCGATCGCTGGTGGAACCCAGCCGTGGAGAATCAGGCCACCGACCGAGCCTTCCGCATTGGTCAAACCCGTAATGTGCAGGTTCACAAGTTTGTCTGTACCGGCACTTTGGAAGAGCGTATTCACGAGCTAATTGAAAGTAAGAAGGCGCTTTCGGAACAGGTTGTTAGTTCAGGCGAGCAGTGGCTGACTGAATTTGATTCAGACCAGTTGCGCAATCTGCTGCTGCTCGACCGTAGCGCCATTATTGATGAGGCGTAAATAAATATAGTTTCTCCGGAATTTTGCGGGTACTGCCTGTAGCACTTGATTAGGTCTACAGCAAACAATTGCTCTGCTCAAGCTGCGAGTCGCTTTTTCGGGGTAGTCAATGAGGCTACCCGAAAAATGGCTCATTAACGGCCTTATGCAGATTAGGGATATCGCTTTATTGACTCTTTATCTATTCTCGGCTTCTTCCCTATTAATTGTTTAGGCTACGACTGCAAGCGGAACTTTAGCCGTTTGATCGCTAGTCTAATAAATACGTGGGCACTCTAACCGTGAGCCTAGCCTCGCTAGACCTTTGTTCGCCAAACTGGAGCAACTGAAAGCAGTCGCTATGATAGCTACCTCTTATTTTCAAGACACAGAGCGTTTAGATATTAACCAAGATCCCTCTGCTGTTGACTTAGAAAAAGCCGATCCTGAGGATACTGCTGAAGATCTTTCCTTCGACAGTTTCGATGATGCTGAACTGAATCAGGTTGCCGAGGAATTGGCTGCTAGCAAAGCAGGTACTCGTCGCACAACAGATTTAGTTCGTTTATACCTCCAAGAAATTGGCCGAGTTAGACTGCTACGCCGGGACGAAGAAGTCTCAGAAGCTCAGTTTGTGCAGCGCTATATGCAACTGCTTGAGTTACTCAATCAGGCGGCTGAGGAGCGAGGCGGTTTGCTCAAAACCTATGTAGAGCTGATAGAAATCCGCGATCGCCTCACCTCTCATCTTAGCCATCGCCCCTCTCTAGAGCGGTGGGCGAGAGAAGCAGAAATGTCAGCAGCAGACTTAAAGCCGCTACTCTCTCAGGGCAAAAAGGAGTGGGCAGCGCTGGTAGAGGTCAATACTAAGGAGCTGGATCAGGCAATCGCTGAGGGCATTCGAGCCAAAGAGCATATGATCAAGGCCAATCTGCGCCTAGTCGTTTCGGTCGCCAAGAAGTATCAAAATCGGGGTTTAGAGCTGCTGGATCTAATCCAGGAAGGGACTTTAGGACTAGAGCGAGCCGTGGAGAAGTTTGATCCCACCAAGGGCTATCGCTTCAGCACCTATGCCTACTGGTGGATTCGTCAGGGGATCACGCGGGCGATCGCGACTCAGAGTCGGACGATTCGTCTGCCAGTTCATATCACCGAAAAGCTCAACAAAATTAAGAAAGCCCAGCGTAAGCTCTCCCAAGATCAAGGACGTACGCCAACCGTTGAGGACATCGCCAAAGAGCTAGAGATGACGCCGCCGCAGGTGCGGGAAGTGCTGCTGCGGGTGCCGCGTTCTGTTTCCCTGGAAACCAAAGTCGGTAAGGAACGAGACACAGAGCTAGGCGATTTGCTAGAAACCGACAGCATTTCGCCAGAAGAGAGTCTGATGCGGGAAGCCCTCCGCCGCGATCTGCAGCAGCTCCTCTCCGACTTGACCACCCGCGAGCGCGAAGTGATCCAAATGCGGTTTGGCCTTGGGGATGGTACTCCCTATTCTCTTGCTGAAATTGGCCGCGCTCTAGAGCTTTCGCGGGAGCGAGTCCGCCAAATTGAATCTAAAGCCTTACAAAAGCTGCGCCAGCCCAAGCGACGTAACCGCATTCGCGATTACCTAGAGGCCCTTAGCTAACAGTTTTCTCCTCTCTCAACCCAGTCGGATAGCCAACTTAGGAGCAGGTGAACCTGCTCCTTTTCTTTGGTGCGGCAAATCCTACCTAGAGCTATTGAGAAGACTTTAAGCAGGCATACTCAATGCTGTGTGGGTTTTCAATTCGCTGCGAAGCTTTGAGAATCTCAATGCCAACAATAATGCCGTCTTGATCGAACTCCATCACAATGCCAGGAACTTCTTCAGCCGTTTCTTCAACAAAGACATCCTGAAAAACGATGCGGACAATGTCAGCATCTGAGTCATACTGAACTTTCATGCAGGTGAGTCCAAAAGGAACAAAAAGATCGGAACGCTACTTTTTCAGCTTCAAGATGCGGGTAGTCATGGCCAAGCTCTCTTCGTAGAGAACATCCTGCCCCCAACGCTGTAGCTGCTGCCCCAGAATAAATTCCGCCTTTTGATCTGAAAGCGCCGTCACCTGCTCAATCCGGCAGGACTGAGCGCTGCCGCCTGCCTCCATACGCATACAGCCCGTTGTCTCTGAGCAAAGGATGGTGCAGCAGTCCGCGGCCAAATTGCTTGAGGTCAGCCGTAGCCCGGTCAAGTCGCCGGTGACTTCTCCCCAGTCGGCAGTGGGAATCGCCGCTAGCTCGGCTTCGATTTTTCTATTATTGGCTCCCGTGAAATAGACCTTCTTGATGTCGTAGTCGCCGCCTTCCTCGACAAACTCGCTGGGTTTCCACTCTAAGCGGCTAGCAAACCAGCCTAAAAACATCAGCGCCTGAGCCGCATTACCTTTTTCATAATCAATGCTGATATTGTCAATTTCCAGCAGGTTGGCTCGCCGTTCCGGCGGATCAAAGGCGGCAGCGGTCAGCTCTTGCCAGGGAGAAAGCCGGTGCCAGTTGAGATCGGCAATGTAGGTTCCTTTTTCAGTTAGCTCCTGCATCTTCAGCAGTTCAGACTCAGCATCGCTAAAATAGCTAGAATCCACCACGATACAGTTACAGGTTGCTGCTAGCTGGTTGAACAGAGCCTGTTCTGGATTGGGAGTTGCCTTCCACCAAACAAACTTGGGCAAATCAGCAATCATTAGGGAAGAAACCAAATTGCCGACGCGCTCTAGAGCTGCCTTGGTGCCCTGTAAGGTGATGTATTCCGAGCAAACCAAATTGCTACCGCTGCTTTTTTGCACCGGACAGTAGGCTGATACCTGAGCAGTGACGCCAGTGTCCTCGCCCAGAACGGGAGAAAGGGTAATGACGCGGCAGGGATTGTGGGCGGCGATCGCATCACTGAGGGTAAATCCGCGCCGATCTTCATTAGAAATACTCTGCTTCTCGGCTGGCAGCGCTTTGTACTCGTCTCGCAGCCGCTGCAGCGTGTGCGGACCGACGCGCCCCGTCACCCATAGCTTGTAAACGGTTTGCGCCTCTCTGACAGCTTCCTTCGTCAGAGGGCCATGAATACCATCAATAGGCCCCTGATAGAACCCTAAAGCCGCAAGTAGCTGCTGAAATTCTTCCGGTTCATAAACTACCATGCTGAAGGTCGTTGCCCGGGTTACCACAGGAGCAGACTTACCTGAGTCCTGACTGTGCCAAATTTGGCGCAGCTCGGCCTCAATCTCGTCAACAGAAATGTCTTTGGGATTTTGCAGCGCAACCAGGGGAGTAGTAGTCATAGAGTCTATAGAGTAAGGGATCGTAAGGTTAGGCTTTGGGGAAGTTGTGAAGGACAAATCAAAGCAAGGCAATGGAGAGATTTGGGGCTATCCGCTATGAAGCTGAATCGCTGAACTATTTGAGGCTATCTCTATGCTATCGACTCTCCATTAAGTTCGGGATTATAACCTACGCCAGCGACGACCATCGCGGTTGAGCAGCAGTTCAGCCTCGACAGGTTCCCAAGTACCCGCTTCATACATGGGGATAGATTCTGCCGGTGCGGGGGCATCCCAGGCCTGCAGCAGAGGCGTTAAAACTCGCCAAGAGGCTTCTACTTCGTCGCCCCGCGTAAAGAGCGTCTGATCGCCTAACATACAGTCCACCAAAAGTCGGCTGTAAGCGTCTGTATTCGCTTTACCAAAAGCAGCATCATAGCGAAAATCCATGTCAACCGAGCGGGTTCGCAGGGAATTACCAGGCGTTTTAACCTCGAATCGCATAGAAATGCCTTCATCTGGCTGAATTCGCAGCGCCAGGACGTTATGGTTCATCTGTTTGGCTGCGGATTGGAACATCAGATACGGCACTTCCTTGAAGTGAATAGAAATCTCCGTGATCTTTTTGGGCATTCGCTTGCCCGTACGCATGTAGAAAGGCACGCCCTTCCAGCGCCAGTTATCGATATTGAGTTTGATAGCGGCGTAGGTTGGCGTTGTAGACTCTGGGCTAGCTCCCTCCTCGTCGCGGTAGCCCGGCACTGACTTGCCCTTCATCCAGCCGGAAGAATACTGGCCGCGCACCGCAGATAGCTCTAGCTCGCTTAGGTCAGCTAGGCGCGTAGCCTGAATGACCTTGACCTTTTCGGTGCGAATGCTGTCAGCGTCTAGAGAGTTGGGGGCTTCCATCGCCGTCAGACAAAAGAGCTGCATTAGATGGTTTTGCACCATGTCTCGTAGGGCACCCGCCGTCTCGTAATAGCCAGCCCGTCCTTCTAAACCCACCGTTTCCGCCACCGTGATTTGCACATGATCGACAAACTGACGGTTCCACAGTGGCTCAAAAATGGCGTTGGCAAAACGGAAAACCATCAGGTTCTGTACCGTTTCTTTGCCTAAGTAGTGATCAATACGATAAATCTGGCTTTCATCACAGACTTGGCGCACGGTTTGATTTAAGACTCTGGCAGAGGATAAATCGCGACCAAAGGGCTTTTCAATCACTAGCCTTTGCTTACTGGGATCGTTCAGCATTCCAGCGCCCCCTAGCTGCTGAGCAGCTTCGCCAAAAAAGCGCGGTGCTACGGACAGATAAAAGACCCGGTTGCCGCGAGTTCCTCGTTTTTCGTCCAGTTCTGAAAGAAAAGCCTTGAGCTTGTGATAGCTTTCTGGCTGATCAATGTTGCCCGGACAATAAAAAAGCCCTTTGGCAAAGTCATCCCACAGTTCTTGACTGCCAATGCCGCCACCGAACTCATCCACCCCTTCCTTGAGATGCTCGCGAAAGTAGTCGTGGCTCCAATCGCGGCGAGAAACCCCCACAATGGTTGTTTCTGGCGGCAGCCGTCGCTCGCGGCGCATCTGATAGAGGGCGGGTACCAATTTGCGATGGGTTAAATCGCCTGAGGCACCAAAAATGACCAAAATCTGGGGATCGGGGATTGGATCCTGTTGCAAACCAACGCGTAGCGGATTTTCGAGTAGGGTGACCATAGACAAGAGAAATTAGGAAAGGGCACAGGTAAAAGAACAATGGCAAAAACGGGATGGGAGATCTGTTCTGTAAAGAATAATCAGTTCTCTCCAAACCCGCTTTTCGTGAGTTCAAGTCTAAGCAGGCGATAGCTGCTTGACTTTAGTAACCAGTGAGTCCATCAGCTTGTCGAAGGGTTGAACAAACTTATCGATGCCTTCTTCGAGGAGTTCATCCATAATTTTGTTCAACCCTTC
>JAAHIC010000142.1 GCA_010671965.1 Leptolyngbya sp. SIO4C5 | reverse complement strand
CTTGAACCCATAGCTCCACCAGAGCCTGTACCACCATTACTGGGGAGGGTAAGAACTTAGGGTTCAAGGCTATCTGCTAGGGGATATCCTGGCGAGTTTTGGCCGTGTCCTGGCTGGGTTTGTTTTGGCCGGACTGGTTTCAATTCCCCTGGGCATTTCAATGGGCGCCTTTGCCAGTATTCGAGCGCTGTTCGAGCCGATTATTGGCATTGTGCGCTATATGCCCGCCCCGGCCTTTATTCCGCTGCTCATTATCTATCTGGGTCTAGGCGAAGAACCCAAAATTGCGCTAATTTTTATTGGCACCGTTTTCTTCAATACCCTGATGATTATGGACGCGGTTAAGTTCGTGCCCAAAGACCTGATTGAAACCACCTACACCCTGGGCGGACGGCGGCGACAAATTCTGTTTCAGGTAATTACTCCCTACGTTTTGCCTAATATTATCGATACGTTTCGCATCAACATGGCTTCTTCCTGGAACCTGGTGGTGGTGGCGGAACTGGTGGCGGCAGAAGTGGGCTTGGGCAAGCGCATTCTAATTGCCCAAAAGTTTTTTAGAACTGACGAAATCTTTGCCTGCCTGATTGTGCTGGGACTGATTGGGTTTTTGATGGACTTGTCTCTGCGCTGGCTGCAGAAACTCACTTGCAAATGGGCGCTGTAGTCAGCAGGTGGTAGATTCGTGGGAGAACAATATACCGCGATCGCCTGTTACCCGCCTCAGCATGAACTTTTCCCTATTGGTGTTTTACATCGTCCTGGCTGTTGTCTCAACGACAGTGGTTTGGAAATCAAGTTCTCTGCTGGAAGAGGCTTCTGAGAAACTGGCGCTCTATTATCAGCTACCGGAAGTGGTGCAGGGCGCAGTAATTGCCGCTGTGGGGTCTAGCTTTCCAGAGCTGTCGAGTACGGTGCTGGCGACGCTGATTCACGGCGAGTTTGAGCTGGGTATTGCCGGAATTGTAGGTTCGGCAATTTTCAACATTTTGGTGATTCCAGGGATCTCCGGGCTGCTAGGCGGACGCCTCGCCGCCGATCGCATTTTGGTTTACAAAGACGCCCAGTTTTACATCACCAGCGTGACGGTGCTGCTGCTGGCCTTTACCTTTTCGCTGATTTACAATCCGGTACCCGGCACGGAATGGGAGGGCTTAATGACGCGGGCGATCGCCCTGATGCCGCTAGCCATGTACGGTCTATACATCTTTTTGCAGCAGCAAGATACGGCAGAATATCAGGCAGAACTTGGCAACAGCGGCGCAAACCTGTCGCGGCGAGAAATTAACGTAGGCAGGCAATGGCTCCGGCTGCTGCTGAGTTTGGTGCTGATTGTGGTTAGCGTTGAGGGCTTGGTGCGATCGGCCATTGGCTTTGGCGATCTGTTTAATACGCCCACATTTTTGTGGGGACTGACGGTGATTGCCGCTGGCACTAGTCTGCCAGATATGCTGGTGAGTATTCGCGCCGCCAAGAAGGGCCAAGGCACGATTAGCCTGGCTAACGTGCTGGGCAGTAACATCTTTGACCTGCTGGTGGCAATTCCGGTGGGAGTGCTGATTGCGGGGGCTTCCCCGATTAACTTTGCCGTAGCCGCGCCGATGATGGCAATTTTGACCTTTGCCACCATTGTTCTCTTCGCTTTCATGCGCACTGGCCTAACGCTGCAAAAGCGGGAAAGCGTCGTGCTGCTAGGGCTGTATGCCGGATTTATTATCTGGATGTTTTTGGAAACCTTTGGCGTGACCAGCGTGGTGCTGTGAGCCTTGCCTCAGAATAAAGCGGCTGCGGCCCGTCAGGAAGAAGGGTCAAGAGTTGCCAGCAGGTAGGGGATAGATAAAGGGTGAGATCAGGCCGTAGAGGGCGATCGCGCCCAATGTATCAGCGCTACAGTAAAAATAGACGATTGGGAAATTTAGCCCATGAAAAAGCTTCTACTGATGGGTCAGTGCGTCGCCTTGCTCGTTGCAGTTGGCTGGTCGCTGCCCGCCGCTGCTGGAGACGTGCCCAGGCGGTTCCAAACCTGCCGCACGACCTTCATTCAGCCTAGCTCCGCCGATCCCGCTAGCGAAGAGACCCCATCTAATGCGCAGCGCATCATTCAGCGCAACTGCTTTACTAATATTCGCCGCTTTCGGACAGGAACAGCCCTATGCGGATTGACCGAATTTGGCAATCCCCAACTGGGTGAGTTTAGGCAGTTTGAAACCGTTGAGCGTGGCCGGGTTGTTCGTTCTCAGCCTCAGCTAGTGCGCTGTCTGTAGACTGGCGAACAAACAGGCTGCGAAAAACAGGCTGGCCTTTTTCTAGCGTCATCTGTTCGCGCTCGGTCTGGGCGGGGAAGGGACTGTCGCTCAGCCAGCCTGGAGGCTGCTGCCCAAAGCTGGGCTGCTCAGCAAAGCGAGCGGTCATCTCGGTGGCGACAGCTTCTACGTCCGACTGGAGGACAACTTCTCCTCCCACCGGCAGCAATTCCGCTAGAGCCGTAATTAGCTCAGGCTGCACCACCCGTCGCTTCTGGTGGCGCTTTTTAAACCAGGGATCGGGAAACTGAATCGTCACCCGCTGCAGAGGCACCCCCGGCCAGCTAGCAAAAAGCGATCGCAGGGAGCGGTTGGCATTACAAAAGACAAAGTGCAAGTTGCTGAGCTGCTGTTCATCGCGCCAGCGGAGAGACTGCTCCACCAAGGGCTGACGAATTTCCAGTCCCAAAAAATTCCAGTCCGGCTGTAGCTGGGCCATTTCTCGAATGAAATAGCCCCGTCCGCAGCCGACATCAAGGTGTAGCGGCTGATCTAAACAGGCAAATTTTGCTGACCAATCCGATATGGTCGTTGGGGTCTGATATTTATCACTTAGGGGATTAACGTGCTGCCGCACCCGGCGAACCACAGCCACAAATACTGTCTCCTCGCGTTCGTTTTAATACTCTAGCGTAGCGGCTGAGGTCGCTTTTGTCGGCGATCGCGGCGGGTATAGTGTCAGAAATTCTGCGGCCAATCGGGAGCTAGGCAGGTAAAATAGAGCGGTTGTATTCTGCGACACTAGCCTTGATTGAACGCTACACCCTGCCCGAGATGGGCGATCTTTGGACCGATACGTACAAAATGAAGACCTGGCTTCAGGTCGAGATTGCCGTTTGCGAAGCTCAGGCAGAGTTAGGCTATATTCCTCCAGACGCGGTTGAGGAAATCAAGGCAAAAGCGGACTTTAACCCCGAACGGGTTTTAGAGATTGAAGCTGAAGTACGCCACGACGTTATTGCCTTTTTAACCAACGTCAATGAGTACGTCGGTGAAGCCGGGCGCTATATCCACCTGGGCATGACCAGCTCAGACATGATCGATACGGCCCTGTCGCTGCAGCTCCGCGACAGCCTGCACATTATTCTCAACCATGTAGAAAGCCTAATTCAGGCTATTCGCTATCAGGCCCAGCAGCACCGCGACACGGTGATGATTGGTCGCTCCCACGGCATCCACGCCGAGCCAATGACTTTTGGCTTCAAGCTGGCGGGCTGGCTAGCGGAAATGATGCGTCACCGCGATCGCCTCAACCGGGTGCAGGATCAAATTGCGGTGGGCCAAATTTCGGGCGCCGTAGGCACCTATGCCAATATTGACCCCAAAATTGAGGCGATCGCCTGTCAAAAGCTGGGCCTCCGCCCCGATACCGCTTCGACCCAGGTGATTGCCCGCGATATTCACGCCGAGTTCATGCAGGCGCTGGCGCTGCTGGCCGCCTCCATCGAGCGCTTTGCGGTGGAAATTCGCAACCTGCAGCGCACCGATGTTTTAGAGGTTGAGGAATATTTTTCTAAGGGGCAGAAAGGCTCCTCCGCCATGCCCCACAAGCGCAACCCCATCCGCTCGGAGCGGCTGACAGGGCTGGCCCGGATTATTCGCGGCAACGCGATCGCTGCTTTAGAAAACGTGGCCCTCTGGCATGAGCGCGATATTTCTCACAGCTCAGTGGAGCGGGTAATTTTCCCCGATAGCTGCATTTTGGTTCACTTCATGCTGGTGGAAACCACAGACTTGGTGAAGCATCTGCTGGTCTACCCGGAAAACATGCAGCGCAACATGAACCTGTATGGCGGCGTTGTTTTCAGTCAGCGGGTCTTGCTGGCGCTGGTGGAAAAAGGCATGTCCCGTGAGGCTGCTTACAAGATTGTGCAAACCTGTGCTCACGAAGCCTGGAATAAACCCGGCGGCGACTTCCGCCAGCTCATTGTTCAACATCCAGAGGTCAAAGAGCAGCTCACTGCGGCAGAAGTTGAAGCCTGCTTCGATCCGCAGTATCACCTGCGTCACCTGGATGAAGTGTATCAGCGGCTGTGCATTTAACCGATGACTAAAGCAGAATACCAATTAGGCTCAGCACTGCGCCCATAATCAGGCAAATCATCATCGCCACTGAGGCATTGTGAGCGCCGCGATCGGCATTTGCGGTGAGCACGTCATCTGTTTTGAGGGAGATGATGTATTTCTTGTCCGTCTGGGTGGGTTTGCCTAAGGTCAGAGTGCCAGTGTGGTCGCTCACTTCTCCCACAACTAAAATTTTGCGCTCTGCCGGCAGGACGGCTTCCGTGTAGCGATAGCCCAGTGTCCGCCGATCGCTTTGTCCCAGCGTCAGAGAAAATTTGCCCATCTGCAGCATTCCAGCTGACGGATCGCCGGGGCGGAATTCGTTGAGTCCCGACACCGTTTCAATCTCAGCTTGGTCGGGATCTACCCAGATTTTGCCCGTGTCGTCTTGCAGGTAGAAAGGGACTGACTGCTGGTTACTGGCTACTGTTTCCGATCGCCGCTCGGTTTTGCGCTGAGTATTGCCCTCAGCGTCTTTAGTGGTCACGGTTTCTTCGTACTCGCGCTGCACTTTGAAACTGTAGTAAACACAGGGCGTCTGCTTCAGCTCAGAAACAAGCGGCTGCGGTGCCTCAATTTGGCCCCAGAGTTTCACATAGTCACGCCAGTCACCACCGCCAATTTCAGCCGCGATCGCTTCAGCCGTTTTACCCAGTTCCGCCACTGTCACCCGCCGGGCCGACTTGAGGCTAAAAGCCCGTGATTTTTGCTGACGCTGCACAAAGAAAAGAACAATGCCGACAATCAGCAAAATGATCCCAATCACTGTCCAAACGCTCATAGAGCCTCGCCTCGTTCATTGCTGCTACCAGATTAACCGCTGGCATTACGCCCTAGGCTGCTATTTTGAGTTCTGTAACTTGGCGGGCTGCAGGTAGGCGATCGCCTCTTCGCACCAGGCCAGCCAGCTCTGCTCGTAGCGAATGCCGTTGCGCAGGGTCAGGTACTGAAACCGGGCGACCGGAGACAGCCGCTCTCGCTCTGGGAAAAACTCTTTTTCAATCGCCCGATATTCGTCTAAGCGGGTCTGATGCTGCTGGCGGTGATGCAGCAGATCCGTCACAATCACTTCTACAGGCACTAGGTAGCCGCCAAAGATCTTCACCAGCAAATCATCTTTGACCGGACTCACGGCTGAGGGTTCTGCCATCCAGTCTTTGAGAAAAGCTTTGCCAGCTTCGGTGACAGCATAAATCTTTTTGTTAGGGCGCGTCTCTTGCAGAATCTTTTCGCTAGTGACGTAATTCTGCCCCTCTAGCCTAGACAACTCCCGGTAAATCTGCTGATGGCCGGCGTCCCAAAAAAAGCCCACCGAACTGCCAAAGCGCTTGGCTAAATCGTAACCGCTACAGGAATGGTCGAGTAGAGCTACTAGAATTGCGTGGGCCAGAGCCATTTTGTAAATGCTGAATATGCCTTTTTTAGCATAAGGTACTGTTGTTCCCGTCGAACATTAAAGAAACCAAAGTCTCTGCTGTAGCAACGGCTAAAAACCGTATGGTTTTGAAAGCAGACTATAACGACATTAGCCAAACCCTTTAAACGAACCCTATGTCACAACCCACCATCGAATCTATTCTGCAGGAAAAGCGGCTGTTTCATCCTCCCAAAGCTTTTGCTGAGGACGCCCATGTCAAAAGCATGGCTGAGTATCAGGCCCTCTATGACAAAGCCGCTGCTGACCCACAGACGTTTTGGGCCGAACTGGCCGAGCAGGAGCTGCACTGGTTCAAAAAATGGGATCAGGTGCTGGACTGGCAGCCTCCCTTCGCCAAGTGGTTTGTCGGCGGCAAGCTCAATATTTCCTACAACTGCCTCGATCGCCATCTCACCACCTGGCGACGCAACAAAGCCGCTCTGATCTGGGAAGGGGAACCCGGCGATACCCGCACTCTCACCTATGCGCAGCTCCACCGAGAAGTGTGTCAGGTGGCCAACGTGATGAAAAGCCTGGGGGTGAAGAAAGGCGATCGCGTCGGGCTTTATATGCCCATGGTGCCCGAAGCCGCGATCGCCATGCTGGCCTGTGCCCGCATTGGTGCCCCTCACACGGTCGTCTTTGGCGGCTTTAGCGCTGAAGCGCTCAAAGATCGGCTCAACGACGCCGAGGCCAAGCTGGTAATCACCGCCGACGGCGGCTTCCGCAAGGATAAAACCATTCCGCTCAAGTCCGCTGTGGATGCGGCCCTAGACAATAACGGCGTCCCCAGTGTGGAAAATGTGCTGGTGGTGCAGCGGACAAAAGAGGACGTGCAGATGGTCTCTGGCCGCGACCACTGGTGGCATGAGCTGCAGGCGGACGCTTCTGCTGACTGCCCCGCCGAGGAGATGGACGCCGAAGATATGCTGTTCATCCTCTACACCAGCGGCACCACGGGCAAGCCCAAGGGCGTTGTTCACACCACTGGCGGCTACAATCTCTACACCCACATGACCCTGAAGTGGGCCTTCGATATCAAAGACACCGATGTCTACTGGTGCACCGCCGACGTGGGCTGGATTACCGGCCATAGCTATATCGTCTACGGGCCGCTTTCTAACGGTGCCACTAGCCTCATGTACGAGGGGGTGCCCCGTCCCTCTAACCCCGGCTGCTTCTGGGACGTGGTGGAAAAGTACGGCGTCAATATTTTCTACACCGCACCTACCGCTATTCGCGCCTTCATCAAGATGGGAGACGACCTGCCCAAGGCGCGAGATCTTTCCTCGCTGCGGCTGTTGGGTACGGTCGGTGAACCGATCAACCCGGAAGCCTGGATCTGGTATCACAACGTCATTGGCGGCGGTAACTGCCCGATTGTGGATACCTGGTGGCAGACGGAAACGGGCGGCTTTATGCTGACGCCGCTGCCGGGAGCCACTCCCACCAAGCCGGGTTCGGCCACCAAGCCTTTCCCTGGCATCCTGGCCGATGTGGTAGACCTGGAAGGCAACCCGGTGGGGGCCAATGAAGGCGGCTATCTGGTGGTGAAGCATCCCTGGCCCAGCATGATGCGCACGGTCTACGGTGATGATGATCGCTTTCGCCGCACCTATTGGGAGCACATTCCGCCTAAGGACGGGCAGTATCTCTACTTTGCGGGCGACGGTGCTCGTAAAGACGAGGACGGCTATTTCTGGGTGATGGGCCGGGTGGATGATGTGATCAATGTCTCTGGGCACCGCCTGGGCACGATGGAGATCGAGTCGGCGCTGGTGTCTCACCCGGCGGTGGCCGAAGCGGCAGTTGTGGGTCGTAAAGATGAGGTCAAAGGGGAAGACGTGTTTGCCTTTGTCATGCTGGAAGGGACCCACAGCCCCAGCGATGAGCTGAAGAACGAGCTGAAGCAGCACGTAGTCAACGAGATTGGCATCATCGCTCGTCCCAGCGAGATTCGCTTTGCCGATGCCCTGCCGAAGACGCGATCGGGCAAAATCATCCGTCGCTTTTTGCGCAATCTGGCTAGCGGAGAAGACCTAGTGGGGGATGCCTCGACGATGGAAGACCAAAGCGTCCTCGATAAGCTCCGCCAAGGGTCTTAGCTTCTAAAATTTAGGTAGTCGTAGGATGGGCAAAGGATGAAATCCGTGCCCATCTCCGCCAAATTGCGCGCATGATGGGCACGCTTTGCTTTGCCTTTACGCCGCCATTGCCGCTACCAACATTTAGATATGCCAGGGATGGGCACGCTTTGCTTTGCCTTTATGCCGCCGCTGCCGCTACCAGCATTTAGATATGCCAGAGCCAGAGATGGGCACGCTTTGCTTTGCCCATCCTACGGTGGCTAGGGCGGCACACTAGGATTTCGCTATGACTAGGAGGACGAGAAACAGGAGGACGAGGCGGGGCAGGGCGTGCAACATCTACTGGACCTCCTCCCCGTATCCGTACGCTTGATACCGGTACCGGTAGGTGTCCTTATAACCGATCATGTTGCTGGGGTCGAAACGGTTGAGGACGACGCCGACCATGGCCGCCCCGACCCCCTCAAGCTCCTTGATCGTCTGATCCAGGGCGCGGGCGTCCGTGGTGCCGGAGCCGGCCACGAGGAAACACGCCTCGCACTGGGTGGCCAAGAGGGCCGCGTCGGCGGCGAGGAGGACGGGGGGGGCATCGAAAACGATGAGGTCGTAGACGGTGCGGGCGTGGGCGAGCACCTCCCGCAGCTCACGCGATGCGAGCAGCTCCGAAGGCTGCCTGACGGGCGACGCTGTCGTGATGGCGTGGAGGTTCTTAACCCCTGTCCAGTACCGCTCCGGCTCCGCCACCCGCTCCGGCTCCGCCAACAGACCCCTGAGGTCCTCCGGCGACGTGTAGCCGAGGTGGTGGTGGTGCGAA
>JAAHIC010000141.1 GCA_010671965.1 Leptolyngbya sp. SIO4C5 | reverse complement strand
ATCCAAGACGGCAAGCTCAATTTTCGTAAGCCGGACGCTAGCGATCCTTTTGAACTAGTCTGGCTCAAGGATATTCGTAGCTTTCGCGTGCGGCTCACTAGCACTGAGCAAGTACAAGAAGTTGAGGTACGCGCCTGGGATTACATCACAAAAAAGCCCATTATCTCAACAGCTAATTCTGAAAAGCTGATTACGGATACAGAAATTCAAAAACAGAAAAATTTTCAGAATGAAAAAAGAAGCAATGATGTGAATACGGCTTTTGACGGTATGAAAGCAGAGCCGAGAATGATCGTAGTAGATCAGCCAGTTTTTAAGCCTAAAGAAGCAGACGCGATCGCTCAGGCCCTTTGCAACGAACTCGGCGGTCAATTTATCGTTGCAGATGCTAAAGGCGAAGGTAACCCAAAAATCCGCCCCGGCGTTTTCATTGAACTAAAAGACTTAGGCCCTTACAGCGGCAAATATTATGTAACAGAAACTCGCCATGTCTACGCTGAAAGGGTTTACACGACCGAGTTTTGCGTGCGGGGGTTGCGCAGTGGCGATCTGCTGACTACACTAGCGCCGGAAGCTCATCTGCGCCCAGGACAAACGCTTTTGGTCGGCATTGTGACCGACAATGAAGATCCAGACGGGCTAGGCCGCGTTAAGGTGAAACTGCCAACTTTGACCGAGGATCACAACAGCAACTGGGCAAGGGTTGTTAGTATCGGAGCGGCCAATAATCGCGGTTTTGACTGTTTGCCAGAAATTGATGACGAGGTTTTAATTGCATTTGAGCATGGCAATATTCATCGTCCCTACGTGTTAGGTGGAGTTTGGAACGGTAAAGATACACCGCCCAATTCTGTAGCAGATAATGTCCGCGACGGCCAGGTACGTTTGCGTACGTTCAAAACCCGCACGGGACACCAGATTCAATTTATTGAGGAGGATAAAGGCGACAGTAAAGCAGGTGTAAAAATCACTACTAAAGGAGGGCATCAAATCTATCTGAACGATAGCGATGGCAGCATCAGCATTAGTTCAACTGGCAATTTACAAATTAGTGCCAAAAAAAATATGAACATTACTGCCAATGGCGATATTAAGGTTACAGGTAAGATGATTTATTTGAATTAGGGTTTGTAACGCTGTTGCAAGCCTTTTATCAGCTCAAGTGTTTGATATTCTTTCTAACAGAGTATGCGGAGGCTTTATTCATTATGGTTGGTAGACAAGCAGCTCGGCTAGGTGATGCAACTGCTCATGGCGACCCACTCAAACCCGGATTTTGCAGTCCTAATGTTATCATTGGCGGCCAACCTGCTTGGCGAGCGCTTTCACCGGAGATGGCTCAACAGCTTTTGGACTTAGCCAAAGAGGCGGCTGAAAATGCAGCAAAAGCCTCAGCCGCCACAAATGATATTCAACGTGCCAAGCATATGAAAGATCTTGCAGAAAATACGGCAGATATGCTGGCAATTATGGCCTCCACCGATCAACATGCTTGCACCGTCGTTAAATTAGTTATTCCTGACGGTAACGGTGTAGTCATCAAAGGTAGCTCCAGCGTCATCATTAACGATTTACCGGCTAGCCGTGTAGGAGATGTCATTCAAGAAGTAACTAGCATTAATACTATCGCAGCCGGTGATTCCACTGTTTTAATTGGTGGTTAAGCAGTTAGGGTTAAGAAATGAGTAATCAAAAATATTTTCTTTATCTACTAATTATTCTTGCTTTTCCAAGCTAAAGCTGAAGCCGAGGCCGTTGAAGCCGAAGCCGACAAAGAGATTCAGAAAAAAGAGGAGAAGAAGGACGAGCTGAAGGCTAAGCTTGAGCCAGAGGAGAAAAAAGAGACTGAGCTGAAGAAGTAGTTTGATTGATGAGCGTGGCCGCAGGTAGGGATTGAATCGCGATCGCAGCACTCCGAGGACGCACACATGGCGGACAGTCGGCAACTTTGAACTTGACTTCAGCGATGGCGAAATCCGCTACAAAACCAGCCTTGACGTTGAGGGCGATCGCCTCTCCCAAGCCTCAATCAAACAGCTCGTCTACACCAACGTTTTTACGATGGATCGATATCTTCCTGGAATTGAAGCCGTCATTAAATACGGCACGAACGCCGAAGCCGCGATCGCCTTAGTTGAGTCTTAGTACCACATCGCCTTTTGCACAATTCTCTCGTTACTTAAAGATGTTTGAATCCTAGTCCCTATCCAAGATTTGCATGTTACCCTTAATCAACTTTTGAGTCATGCGATCGCTCTCAATGCCTCATGCCCTCTAGTCTCAACCCTCTACCCAACGACTACATTGGTGCCGGTATAGCCTTTCCCATTAGTACCAACGTGCAGGGTAGTCTGCAACTCAGCAGCGGTACGGTCAACCTAGAAGAATCCATCCGCATTATTCTGGGGACTAAACTCGGTGAGCGGGTCTACCGGCCTAACTTTGGCTCTCGCCTATCTGAGATGGTATTTGAGCCGATGAATACCCAGGTGTTGCTGCTGATTCGCCTCTATGTGCAAGAAGCCCTAGAAATGTGGGAGCCGCGCATTTATCTGCGAGACATTGTCACCGAGCCAGATCCCACCAGCGGTCAGGTGAATATCAACATTATCTATCAACCCAAAGACAGCTACGACACCCGTAGCCTGGTGTATCCGTTCTACCTACTGCCCCCTGGAGAAGAGACGGCTGACTATGGAACCTGAGTATTTAGAAGCAGCGAAGTTTCTGCCCCAACTCCCCAAGTCCAACCTAGATGATCGCACTTTTGAAGAGCTAGTCGAAGAGTGCCTGCTGCGGATTCCGCGCTATTGCCCAGAGTGGACTAACTACAACCCAGGCGATCCGGGCATCACCCTGATTGAGCTATTCTCCTGGCTGGTGCATCAAATGCTGTACCGCTTCAACCAGGTGCCCCGACGTCACTATGTGGCTTTGCTAGAGCTGCTAGGTATTCGCCTGCAGCCACCGCGTCCGGCCCAAACTGCGCTGACGTTCTACCTCACTAAAGCCCAAGCTGAGCCAAAAAGCATTCCAGCGGGGACTGAAGTAGCTACCGTCCGCACCGAAACCCAAGAAGCGATCATTTTCACGACAGACCAGGCGCTGAGCATTGGGCAGCCACAAATCAAGCACCTGCTGCGATCGCCCACCCTCAGCGATCGCCCTACAGCAGAGAATTTAAGCAACCGCTTCCGCAATTCAGCTCCTGAGCAAACGCGGCAGTGGGGTAATTTAGCAGTAGCCATTAACCTATTTGAACCCTGTCAGCCCGGCAGTAGCTTCTATTTAGTTTTAGAACCAGCAGGGCTGCACCGGCCCGCTAGCGCCGAAACCGAACTGCCTACCGATGCGATCGCGGGCAACATCCTCGCTTTTACCTTTCGCGGCCCCGCTGCCGTGACCACCGGCATCAACACTGACAAGCCGCCGCTTAGGTGGCAAGCCTGGAACGGCGATCGCTGGGTAGACGGCATTTTGCGCCAGCAACAGGACGATCGTACTAAAGGTTTCAGCTTTGACAAGCTTGGTCAGGCCGCACCCAACCCGGAGCAGGAAGGAGCCGACGTGATTTTGCACCTGCCCCAGCACTGGCCGGTGACTGAGTGGGGGGGCTATCAGGGCCAGTGGATCCGCTGCGTGTATGAAATTTCTGCGCCGGATCAGTATGGCTATGAGCGATCGCCCGAAATTATCGGCCTTCAAGTGCGATCGATTGGCGGCACCGTGTCAGCCAGTGAGTGCGTGCAGGTGAGCGAAGAGTTTTTGGGCGTCAGCGACGGCAAGCCAGGACAGGTCTTTGAGCTAGAGGGCCAACCGGTACTCAGCCGCCTGCCAGAAGAGCGTATTTGGCTGAGGCTGCCTAATGGCGAACGTGAAGACTGGCAAGAAGTGTCCGACTTGGCCGACTCGAATGAGCAAACCTGCCACTACCTGCTGGATTCTAAAACCGGCTCAGTCCAGTTTGGTCCCTTAATCCGCGAGCCGTCCCAGATTGCCCAGCAAACCCATGAGCGTAGCCGGCTACAGTCTTGGGGGCGCCCTGTGCGATCGCGCTCCCCCCAGGCTCCTGATAGCGCCGCCCTACCGGCAATTCTCGATCCAGACGATCGCGCTTTGGAAAGGCAATATGGCAAAGTGCCGCCGCTGGGCGCTGAAATCTATATGAGCCGCTACCGAGTGGGAGGCGGCAGTCGCGGCAACCTACAGGCTGAAAAGCTGACGGTGATGAAAACTTCGATTCCCTACGTCAAAAGCGTCATCAATTATGTCAGAGCGGAAGGTGGTCTTGATGCCGAATCTTTAGACGACGCGGTGATGCGAGTTCCAGCCCTGCTGCGCACCCGCAAGACGGCGCTGACGCCAGAAGACTTTGAACATCTGGCCCGGCGGTTGGAGCTACCCCGCCCTATCTACCGCGCCCACACAATAACGCTGCCAGATCTAACCACGCCAGGCGTTGTGCGGCTGCTGGTGATTCCTGACTTGCCGGCTGAAGCGCGATTGCTAGAGCAAGGCATTCATCCCGACCAGTTTTTACTCGACGATACCCTCAAACGGGAGCTAACGCGTCAAATTGACCTGCACAAAGCCCTCGGCATTCGAGTGCAGCCAGAGCCGCCTCAGCTCGTCGGCGTGCAGGTGGTGGCCGAAGTGTTGCTGCAACCCCAATACAGAAATCCAGAAGCTGCCGCTGAAGTTAGCCCCCAGATTAAAGCAGCCCTCTATCACTTTCTCAACCCCATTACCGGCGGCTTTGAGCAAACTGGCTGGCCGTTGGGCCGAGCGGTGCAGGTCTCCGATATTATTGCGCTATTGCAGAGCCTACCTACGGTGAGCTATGTAGCGCATGTAAAGCTGTTTAGCCTGCGCCCATACGGTGAAGAACGACGCTGGCTCAGCTTGCCAATTCCAGAGGGGGTGATTTCGCTCAGCCCGCTGGAAGTGGCCTGTTCTTGGGCGGATAACGAGCTAGAAACAGGTCACGTAATCGAGTTAATCACCTAAGCACGCTATGACTTCATCTTCCCAGCCACGTCCCACAGTCAGCCTGGATGTCATTTCGGCTGAAATGCCCGTAGCCGTGGATGTTGTCCCCTTTGGTACTGGCTCGGAGCAGGCCACAGCTCATCTGGTGCTGCTGCCAGGCAAGCTGGGAGAATTTGGCGTGCGGCTACAAAACCTGGGTAATCAGGAGTTACAGCTCACGCTGAAGCTGAAAAATAGCTTTCCGGCCGACTGGATTTATCTCAATGGCGCCGAACTAGACTGGCGATCGCCAGCTAGCCCCGACGTGCCCTGGCAAACCCAGCCCTTTGTGCTGTCCCCTAAACAGACGCTGCAAAAAAATATTACCTTTCAGGTACCAGCAGATTTCTTTGAAGAGCAAGCCGCACTAGTCGCTCAGGAAGCTTTAGAACAACAATACCAAGGCCAGCTTTATCTCTACGCCAGTCGGCCCCAGACAGATCGAGAGCAGCTGGTGGGCTATCAGGCCGTCAGCTTTCACATCCGGCCCCTGTGCGGTTATCTTGATTTTTTGCCAGAAATTTACCAGCAGTCTGAGTTTTTAGGCCGGTTTCTGACAATTTTTGAACAGGCATTTGACCCCACGGTGCAAACGCTTGACACGTTTTGGGCCTATCTTGACCCGCTGACGGCGCCCAAAGCGCTGCTGCCGTTTCTGGCCGAGTGGGTTGCCTGGCCGCTGAATCCGCGCTGGAAACTCAAGCAGCAGCGGCGGTTGATTCGTCATGCCGTGGAGCTGTATCAGTGGCGCGGCAGCCGTCGGGGGCTGCAGTTTGCATTGCATCTGTGTACGGGGCTGCCGCTGAGCGAAGACCATATTCAAATTAGGGACGCTGGCGAGATTGAGTTTACGCTGGGAGACATAGTGCTAGCTGACGAGCCAACCTTAGGCGGCGGGCGGTCTTTTCACTTTTCGGTGGTACTACGGCCTGCTACAGCAGAGCAGGCTAGGGAGATAGACGAAGCCCTAGTGCGCAGCATTATTGAGCAGGAAAAGCCCGCTTTTTGTACCTACGAGCTAGAAATTGTAGACAGAGTGGATTAGCCTACCGTAGCCATTGGGTGCATTCACCAAAGCCACCAGCCGTTTCGGCTGAGGCTAGCAGCAGGTAGTCGCGGCAGCTCTGGGCTAGCGTATAGTCCGGATTTAGATTCAGGGCTTGTTCAAAGGTTTCGACGGCGCTTTGGCGAGCTTGCAAGCCAGTTAGGGCAATACCCAAGCCGGTCACAGCGTAGACGTTTTCCGGTTCTAGCGTTAGGGCAGCCTCAAAAGCCTCGCGGGCTGACCAGTAGTTACAACTATAGAGCTGTACCAGACCCAGGGTGTACTGGTTGGCAAAGGCATCGGGATGAAGGTTGGCAGCGTTGCTGGCAGAGCTTATAGCGTTTTCCAGTTGCCCGCTGCGCTGGGCGCAACTGTTCTCCATGATTTGAGATGAGAGAATATGAGCCGTTGCGTGGTTGGCGTAGAGGTTAGCCAGGAGTGGCTGATCTAGCAAGGGGAATCCCCAGGTCCGGTGCTGCTCAGCGTGGAGCCTAATAGCGCTCAAGTAAGCCGCGATCGCTCCGTCAAAATCATTCAGCGAAGTTAAAATCCGTCCGTGGTTAAACAGTGCTAGAATACGCCCTCTGTGAAAAAAGACGGGAAGCTCGGCGTAATCTCGCTCAAAAGCTTCTCCGGGTATGTTGCGATCGTCCTGATACAAACTCAATAGCTCATCATAGAGCGTCAGCGCCTGTTCAATTTTGGCTAAGCCTGCTGCCGCATCGTCTAAATGCCACAGGCTCACAGCCTGATTGTTCCAACCCGCTGGATAGTCAGGTTTGATGGCGATCGCCCGTTCTGCCGCTGCCAGCGCTGCTTCGTAGTCCCCTAGGCCAATTAGCGCGGCACCCTGCTGCGCCCAGCCGTAAGCAGAACCGGCTGCCTCCCCAGCGCGGCCCCAATTGTTGTTACCCTGCAGCGCCGCTTCGCAGGCTGCTGCCGCCGCCTCATACTCCGATAGCTCAGTTAGCACAGCACACTGGTGCGCCAGCGCCAGGGAATAGTCTGGTAGCAGAGCGATCGCCCGCTCATAGGAGGTCAGGGCTCGTTCATAATCACCTAGCTGCTCTAAGGCCAGTCCCTGCTCCACCCAGAGCGCTGCGTCATCAGGATTCACCGCTAGCGCTTGCTCATAGGTATCTACAGCCAGATTGAGGGAACATCGCTCAACCTGGGGCACTTCATCTGCGTAGGGATACAGCTCAGTGGCTAAAACACATAGCCCAGCCTTGGCCATCACGTCCTCCGGCTCTACCGCTAAGGCCCTTTCAAAAGAGTCCAAGGCTGTTTCTAAACGACCCAATGATTGCAGCGCCAAGCCCCGGTAGTACCAGGCCATGGCCGGGGAGCGATCGCCCCAGCTACCATTGATTTGCAGAGCTGATTCGCAGGTATCTACGGCTTCGTCATAGCGGTTGAGCTGATAAAAGGCGGCGCACTGGTAGGCCAGGGAAATGGAATCTCGTGGCGCTACCTGCAGGATGCGGCCATAGGAGGCGATCGCCTCTAAATACTCCCCCAGTTGAAACAGCGCGTAGCTGCGGGCTGCCCACAGATCGATATTGTCCTCGTCTGGCTCTAGGGCGATCGCCTGCTCGCAGGTTTCCAACGTCTTTGTATAGTCAGTTTCTTCGCTCAGCAGCCGGCACTGCTCAGCCCAGAAGTCAAACTCTTCGTATTCAAATTCTGACGGCTCCTGAGCTATCCACCCGTCAGTCTGCCAAGCTGCTGAGCTGAAACGCGAATGATGAACTGCGACTGCTCCAGCCGGAATCGGCCCTGAAACCGCACCCAAAAGTCCGCTAAGCGCAATGAGCGTGCCAGTGCGAAAAATCATGAAGTGTGCTTTTTCCCAATAAATAACCTTAGTTATAGAGGTTAATTTTGGAAAGCGATCGCTCATTCAACAGAGCTTTATACAAGCTAAGGGATGAGGGCTGAATAATATCCAGAATTAGGTAGCTTGGGGCTGGCCACATAGCTCCATTGTGGCAAGAACTCGTCGAAGAGAATCGGCATTCGCTGCTTAAATTCATCGGTGGCCCTTCGTCCTGTTCGATAGACCTTGTCTGAGAGGGACGCCACAGCGGTCATAGGTGTTAGCAGTGACAAAGGTTTGAGCTACTTCCTGAATTTCAGGACAGGTCATTACCTGATATTTAGCCATCGCCGGGGGCGACTCCACCGACGAGTTTAACGCTGTTTACTAGCTACCTCTAAAATTGGTTTTCTCCCTAAGGCTTTGTAATAGAGAATCTCTAAAATGAGACCATTAGTATTACCTGTCAGAATAGTATTAATATCTTCTGTCTCTTCATAGATTCCAGCATAAAAGCCATCCTCATTATGAGACTGTAGATCTTCTGCAAGATCAATAAGCTTCAGCGTGTAAGGCTTCTCCGGAAAAAGATAGTACCAGCCAAATGCGGCCTTGGTGCTCACTGTCCGCAGCGCCGGGTAAGGCTCATTTTTTTCAGTAATTACCGCCCAAGGCTGATCGTTTGCATACACAGTATTGGGCGGAGACGCGGCTCTACCTGTGGGCCGGACGGACGGGCGCGGAGGAGCGGCCGGCGTTCGAGGCGGCAAACGGCGCCGGGGCTGTACGCGCGGGGTATGACA
>JAAHIC010000140.1 GCA_010671965.1 Leptolyngbya sp. SIO4C5 | reverse complement strand
TCAACAGCGATAGCCTGGGCGAAAAGATTATCGGCACCGGTTTCAACTGCTCTGGCGGTGCTACCCCCTGGGGCACGATTCTTTCAGCCGAAGAAAACTTCCAGGCCAGCAGCACCTTCTTTGTGGGTGTACAGGAACTGGTCGACTCCAAAGGCACCCAGACCGAGTATATTGACGGCACTGTAGGCGCTGAATTCGGCCTAGTCGGTGAGAAATACGGCTGGATGGTTGAGGTTGATCCCGAAAATCCTAACGTGCGGGCCAAGAAGCATACGGCCCTAGGCCGCTTCCGCCATGAAAACATCGCTTTTCGCCTCAGACAGGGCCAGCCTCTAATTGCCTACATGGGCGACGATCGCCGAGGTGGTCATACCTGGAAATACGTCAGCAAGGGAGTTCTAAGCCGTCCGCGAGACAAAAGCAACAGCCGCCTGTTTGAAGAGGGCACTCTGTACGTTGCTAAGTTCAATCCCAACGGCACGGGCGAGTGGCTACCCCTAGAAATTAACCAAACGACCAACCCGATTCCGCCGTCGGTCTTAGCGTCAGAAGTGATTGCCGCTCTGGGCGATCCAGGACGTAGCGTTAACCTGCTGCTACCGCTCCGGCCTGGATTCCCCGATGGCGGTTTTGCGGATGCAGGGGGCAACCCCACTGACGCTGAGAATGGCACCCCCACGCTTTCTGGTAAAGACGGTGGCGTTGTTACCGTTACGCTTGAGAATGAGAGCATTCTCAGTGCCTATCAGGGTAAAAAGCTGAGTGACTTCTATGCCAGTCAGGGCGCAGTTTTAGTAGATTCATATTTGGCGGCGAACCTAATCGGTGGGACTCCATCGGCGCGGCCAGAAGACCTCGAAGTTCATCCTCGTACCGGCGAAGTCTTCATTGCCTACACCGATCATATTCCGGGCGGAGATGGCTATCCTGACTCCCGCATTTTCCAAACGGCTAAGCTCAGCCCTGAAGTAGATGCCCAGCAACCCTCCGGAGGTCTTTACAAGATTATTGAGAGCAGCGCCAATGGAGCCGGAACCACTTTCCGCTGGGATAACTTTGCCCCCGCCGGGGAAGCCGGAGCTGATGAAGGAACTGGTTTTGCCAACGTTGATAACCTCGCCTTTGATGGCGTAGGCAATGTCTGGGGCGTCACCGATATGTCTACCAGCCGTCAAAATGGCTTCCGCACGGGAATCAATCCGGGTACCCGCACCATTGATCATACCGAAACGGGCAGCACCGATGCTCTGGTAGGTGTCTTCGGCAATAACTGGGTGTTTTACATTCCCACGCGCGGTCAGGATGCCGGTGCCGTGGTGCCATTCGCTCAAGGCCCTATGCGCTGTGAGATTACAGGCCCTACCTTTGTCGGTTCTGACACCCTGATTGCATCCGTGCAGCACCCCGGCGAGGATGTGCCTGTCGGTTCTGAAACTGTGCTAGAGCGCGAGATTGAAATGCTGAACTTGGATGGCACCCTGTTCAATCAGGTGCGTCGGGTACCGCTAAGCAGCGGTTTCCCCAGCAATATTGGCTATCCGCTGCCCGGTGACAATGACAGGTTTGAAGAGATTGCCGATCTGCCGCGTCCCTGTATTATCGGCATTCAGCGTTTAGATGCTGAGGATGGCGATTTTGCCGGAGATGAAGATGACGAAGCCCCTGATAATGACTTTGAGGGGGATGAAGACTAACACGGTGTCAGGCGTCAGGTTTTGGGGAGGTAAGATGTGGAGACGCAAAGTCGCTTTCTAAATAAGCGATCGCCGCGTCCGCTTTTCTGGCTTCCCCGTGTCTGCTTCTATCTACAAAGTTGAAAGAAACTGACATCCATTTGGGACAGTTATTGGCGCTGGTGGGCCAAAGTCTGCCAGCGCTAATGCTGCTCAGCTAGATTTATAGAGGCTGCCATCGGGCAGTGTTGCCCCGCTTAGATTAGCGCCTGTCAGATCAGCGCTGCTGATTTCAGCTCGCGTGAGCAGGGCTTCAGCCAAATTAGCCTCAATCAGCCTCGCCCGCGCTAGATAGGCACTCACCAGCGTCGCCTGGGTTAGATCAGCTCGGTAAAAATCAACCCGGCTGAGGTCTGCTCGATTGAGACGTGCTTTCAAGAGGTGAGCCTCGCTGAGGACGGCATTAGTCAGCTTGGCTTCAGCCAGATTGACCTCTGTCAGAACCGCTTGCGACAGGTTAGCGCCCATGAGCTGCGATCGCTGCATTTTAGCCTCGGTCAGATTGGCCTGAGTTAGGTCAGCCCCCGTCAAAAAGGCATCACTGAGAGAGGCCTGCGCCAAATTAGCACCCTGCAGCTTTGCGCCGCTGAGATCGGCATCTCGCAAAAATGCTTCGCTCAAATTTGCCCCCCGCAGATCGGCATTGGCTAAATCTGCCCCCCGCAGATTGGCCCCCTGTAGATCTGCCTGCCTCAAATTTGCCCCCCGCAGATAGGCTCTGCCCTGAAGACTTTCTTGCCTCAAATTTGCCCCCCGCAGACAGGCTCCGGTGAGATTAGCGCCGCTGAGATTGACATCTCTGAGATCAGCGTCCATCAGGTTGGCGTCCAGCAGATTCGCCAAGCTTAAATCGGCACCATATAGGGTGGCCTTTTGCAGGCTGGCCCCGTGCAGATCGGCGTCGCTGAGATTGACGTGCACCAGGTTGGCCTGGTTGAGATTGGCTCCCGACAGCCGCGCTCGCATCAGATTAGTTTGACAAAAACTGACGCGACTGAGAAAGGAAAGGGTCAGATTGGCATTTTCCAGGTCAGCTTTGTCTAAGTTGGCCCCGATCAGGTCGGCCTTTTCCAACTGGGCACTGACCAGATGAGCACCCTGAAAATCTAGCTCACCTGCCGCATAACGCTGTAGTAGTTCGCTCGCGTTCATAGCAGGTAGTAGGGGCGCATTACCCGCGCGATCGCCGCCGCTACCCGCAGATTTTCGTCAGCGCCGTCTAAGCAGTGGGCCAAAATGGTCAGCTTGCTTTCCAGATCGGCAAAGGTTTTGCAATAGTCAAAGGTTTCTTTGAGCAAGTCTTCTAAGGTTTTGGCTCGCAGCGATCGCCAGTCAGGCTCAGTAAAGCTAAACGGCCCGTACACGCAGGACTGCAGTAGGATCTTGGCTCGCAGCGGATTGGTGTACTTCAAGATTTCTAAACGCAGCGGGAATAGATTGCGGCGGTTCTGAGCGGTTTCTGTGGCAACTGCAGGCTGGGGTCGCAGTAGCGACTGATGCGTGCGGGTTTGCCCGGTAACGGCTGACTGGATGGGGGCTTCTAGCTGAGTGAGCGGAGCTGCCCGTTGGCCAAGCTGACCGATAGAAGTATCTAGACTAGTAGAGATTAGCTTTGAAGCGTGATAGAGCGGCTGTACGGCCTTTAGCAAAATATAGGCTACCTGGCGGTACTCGTTCTGGCGGTTGAGCTGTTTAATGATGTGCTCTAGCTGAGACTTGAGCGCCTGAGCCGTTGGAAATTGCTGATGTACCTGCTGCACTAATTCTGTAAGGTCAATTTGTCCCAGGATTTGAGCGTTGTTTTCCCAGCTGCTGTAGTTGAGACAGTACAGCAGCTTGGTCAGCCGCCGCCGCTGCGCAGATCGCCCTATCATCTGAGCGATCGCCTCATATTTTTCTGTCACCAGGCTGACTTCTAGCTGAGTGGCCTTATCGGCCTGCCTGAACGTGAGCGGACGAGCGGCATAGAGATGACTGACCTGCGCCACAATAGTCTGTGCGACTGCCGTATAAACCTGCCGGTGATTGAGACTAGCCACCGTATCCAGCAGTTTTGCTTCTAGCGCCTCCAGCGTGGGATAGCGTTCGAGCAAAGACTGCAGCAGTAACTCTAACTCAAACTTGGCTAGAACAGCCGGACTGTTTTCCCAAATGTTTTGACAAATAGCAAAAATGAGCTTTTTGATGCGGCGACTCTCGTTGTGATGCTGTAAGGCATAGACAACCTTGTCTAGCGTGTCAGGTTTATTGAAGACATCAACAGCATTTTTCATGCGTAGACTAAAAGCCGAAGTACCCCTGCTTTCAAAGTACCCGTTTTAGCGGGTGAGTACGCTAAAACGCTGAGATTCAGATCTGGTGGTCTACGGTAGGCTGTAGCTGGCAATACGAATCACTAAGTTCCCCTGACTGGGATTTTGGTTGAAGACAAAAGCGCCTGCTTCGGTTTCGCTGCTGGCTAAAAACTGAAACTGTTGTTCCCCCGATTCAACCACGGTGCCGTTGACTTCTAGCTCCGCAGTAATTTGAACTGAGTCCACAGTACGGCCTCCCTGATTCATCACCACAAACGGCACGTAAAACTGATCCCCCTGCTGTCGCACCTGTCGGTATTTGACCTCTAGATGAGGCGGTTCCTGGGTTTTAGGTTCGCCTAGCCATAGATAGCTAGCCAGCCCCACGATGACGGTGAGAATAATAGAGGCGATCGCAAAGCTAGTCCATTCTGCCAGCGATCGCGAAGACTCATCTTCTAAAAAGGGGGCGTCACTATGTTGCGGCAGCGGCTGTGGGTCTGGTTTGGAGTTGCTCATATCACCAGCCGACCCGCTGCGCCACCTACACTCGCCGGCAGTCCTAGCACCAACGTTTGTGAGAGCCAAACCGCCAGCGGATCGCCTATCTCAATCTGCTTGAAAAAGCCCAGCATCAGTCCAGCCGCGATCAGAGCAATCAGGTAAGAGACTACGGTTTCGTTCAGCGGTGTTTGAAACAGGCCCCGCTGGCGACGGCGCTTGGGCTGGTTGGCAAAGCTGGCCTGAAACACGATGCTGTATGAAATTAGCAGCGAAACCCCAATCATCACAATTAGCCAAGGCCCAGAGATGGCGGTTGCTAGCATGGGCACCTCCTCGGTGGGGGCAATGTTAAACGCAATAAAGATAGCGCCAATCAGGGTGGCGCCAATGTCGCTGATCGTCTCATTCAGATTGTCTTTGGGGTCTTCGCGGCGAGCATGACCGTCTTCACTGCCGAGATACTGATTGGCAACGGTGACGCCCAGTGCAAAAGGTACGCCGCTGTAAACGACCTTGCCTAAGGCTTCTTGAATCTGGGTTGTCAGCGTAATTTCTCGCAAAATAATCAGCATCAGTCCGGCGCAGAGCAGACCAATGGCGATCGCTTCAATGCTGTCAAACAGAGCGCTAGTCCAGTGAACGCTCTGCGTTTTGCGAAAGCCTTCAGTGCGGTTGAGCAAAAAGACTACGCTGAACGTGATGACTAGAGCCAGCAGCAGCAGTCGCGGTTCTGCCGCCGAACCAATCCACCACATTTCCATCGTGTAGAGCAGGGGGATGCCAAATAGAAAACCGCCGCAGGCGCCGCGCACGAGATCGTTAAATTCGTGCTTCCAAGCCGAATGGCCCTTCGTTTTTTTCCGCCCCATAGTGTCGTTTTTCTACAGCCTAAATCGGTGAGGGCTGCAGCTATTAGAGCTATTATCCTACAGCGATCGCCCCCCTAGCGAGAGATCAGGTAGAACGCATGTCCGCGATCGCTCCTCTGGCCATCGCCGCGATCGCCTGATCGGTGGCTTTGGGCAAACGGTAATACTTGCCGCCCGCCGTCTTCGCCAGTTCTTTGCCAAAGCCAGTAGAGACAAATTTGCGCTCGGTATCGATAATCAGGAGCTGAAAGCCAATAGCCCGAATACGGGCGGCAATTTCTAGCAGCTCAGCCTTGATATCTGGCTTTTCGTCAGCGTCAACGGGTTCTCCCAGGGATCGGGCCAGGGGAATGTTGCCGCGCCCGTCAGTAATCGCCACAATCACCACGTTGCCAATATCGCCCGACTGCTGGGCATTGGTGCCCACCCGCACCGCTTGCGCTAGCCCGTGGGCCAACGGAGATCCGCCGCCGCAAGGCAGGCGCTCTAGTCGCCGCCGCGCGGCAGCAATTGATCGAGTTGGCGGCAGCAGCACCTCGGCCTGCTCGCCTCGAAACGGAATCAGCGATACCTGATCACGGTTTTGATAGGCTTCGGTGAGGAGCTGTAGCACGGCTCCCTTGGCCGACTGCATCCGGTTCAGCGCCATCGAGCCAGAGGCATCTACCAGAAACACCACCAAAGAGCCAGCTTTACGGGCCAGCTTTTTGGCTCGGATATCTCCCTGCTCCACAATTACCCGGCGATCGGGCTGACGGGCGCGGCGAGCTTTTTGATAGGGAGAAGCAGCCCGCAGCGTCGCATCCACCGCAATTCGACGCACCGGGCCTTGGGGCAGCATCGGCTTGATGTAGCGGCCTCGCTCATCCGAAAAAATAATGCTCTGACTGCCAGACTTACCCTGGCGGCTCATGGCCTGGGCAAATAGCAGCACTGACGGATCGATCACGACCCCTTCCGGGTCGAAGACAAATTCTTCTGGAATGCTAGGGGGCGACTCCTCCTGCTCCTCATCAGAGTCCTCTTCGTCTTCCGGGTCTTCGGCATTGTCTTCTTCTGGCTCGTCTGGTTCATCCGCTTGCTGGCTTTGCGGCGGCGGCGGTGGCGGCGGTGGCTCCTCTGGGGGCGGTTCCTGCATTGCCAGCGATCGCGGCAGGATCACCAGTTCAACTGCGCAGCGCAGATCTTCAGCGCTGACTGCGGTGCGACCGTCTAAAGCGGCATGGGCCTTCGCTACCCGCAGGGCAAACAGTTCCGCCCGGTGTCCCTGGACGCCGCCCCGCAGCGCTTCTGTCACCAGGTACTGCACCTGCTCCCGGCTGATGCGCACGTCCTTCAGCCACTCTCGCGCCAAAATGATCTGGGTTTTGAGCGCGTCTAGCTCCTCAGCATACTGGGCCAGAAAGGCTTGCGGGTCGTCATTAAACCGAGCGGTGCGCTCCACCACTTCAACCCGGCTATCCAAGTCCAGGGGCCGATCGGCAGCTAGAGCGATCGCAATTCGATCGAGCAGATGATCTCGTAGATTTCCTTCTTCTGGATTGTAAGTGGCAATCAGCAGCGGCTCGCAGGGATGCTGAAAGCTAATGCCTTCACGCTCAATCAGGTTGCGGCCTTCGGTCAGCGTCGACAACAGCAGATTGGAAATCTGATCGTCCAGCAGATTAATTTCATCAACGTAGAGCACGCCGCGATTGGCCTCAGCCAGCAGCCCCGGCTGAAATACCGTTTCCCCCCGCGTAATCGACTTGGCGACATCTACTGAACCCAGCAGCCGATCCTCCGTCACCCCTAGCGGAATTTGAATGAAAGGTGCTGGAATCACCTTAGTTGGCAGCTCAGAAATATCCCTCGCTTCCTGACCCAGTCGCTCCAGGGTAGCGTCATCCCAGCGGCGGGGATTCGTCGGCTCGGCGTTGCAGCAGGAGCCGTCAATCACCTCAATCGGCGGCAGCAGCTCGTGCAGGGCGCGGGCCATGACCGACTTAGCGGTACCGCGCCGCCCGGCAATCACCACGCCGCCGAGGCCCGGATCGACTGCCGCCAGCAGCAGCGCCAGCTTGATGGCGTCCTGATCGACAATTGCCGTCAGCGGGAACGTAGCGGGGGAAGGAAAATCAGCAACCGCAGTCATAGCAACGAGATAAATGTCCAGTGTTTCAGCTTATCAAGAAATTTGGGGGGACGGGGCTGGCGGCCACCCGCAAACCCGGCATTTTTACGGATTGTCAGGGAGCGGTAAGGCTGAAAAATCCTGGTTTTTGCGGGATACGGCGGTAGTTGGTTAGTCAACGATAGAGCTGGTGCCGTTTACCTATTGTCCTATGTTCACTCTGCTATCGGCAGCGCGATCGCCTATCCAGGCCACCCTAAACCTATTTTTACAGGGAACCTGTCCTCTCTGCGATCGCGCTACGCCCGCTGCCTTTTGCCCTACCTGTACCACTAGCCTACAGCAGCAAGTTTCTCCTCAGCTTGACCGGCAAAGCTCACTGCTTGTTTTGGCCTGGGGCCGCTACGAAGGACTGCTGAAACGAGCGATCGCGGCGCTGAAATATCAGCAGCAGGCTCAGATTGGGGCTGTTCTCGGTCAGTGGCTGGGAGAAGCTTGGCATCAGCACGGTCAGATTTTCAGTCAGCGCCCTGTTGTCGTGCCCATTCCCCTGCATCCTGACAAGCTGAAGCAGCGGGGCTACAATCAGGCGGAGCTGATTGCCCAGGGATTTTGCCGGGTGACGGGCTGGCCGCTGGCGGCTCGCGGTTTGCAGCGGACTCGCGCGACTGAAGCCCAATTTGGCCTAGATGCTCAGGCGCGGCAGCGCAATGTGGCTGAGGCATTTGAGCTGGGTCATGCCTGGCAGCAGCGATCTAGGACTTCCGTCCTGCTGATAGACGATATTTACACAACCGGGGCGACTGCGCTGTCAGCGGCAAATACTTTGCGGCGGCATCAGGTTTCGGTATTGGGCATTGCCGCGATCGCCCGCGCTGGCTCCCAGATTAGGACAAAGCCTCATAGGCCAGGGCAAAAACGGGTTCAGGATCAAGTCCGGTAACTAGCTGAAACTGGGTGGGCGTTAAAACGCTCATGACGGGCTGAGTTTCCCAATTTTTTAGTTTCTCATGTACCTGCATTAGGAAACTAACGCCCCTAATCATGGGATAGCGCAGCCAGTTTTTGACCAAAATTTCAGCTAGGGCTAGCTCGACTAAAGCAGTTGAATAGCAGTCTAAAAGGCAGCTAAGATACACCTCAAAAGCAGTACACTCTTCACCGAATAGCTGATAGCTATCAATTACGTGTCTAACTCTTT
>JAAHIC010000014.1 GCA_010671965.1 Leptolyngbya sp. SIO4C5 | reverse complement strand
GTCAGCTCGATCGCTGCGGTTGGGTTTGGAAGCCTCCCGCTATCCCGGTTAGTCGGGATTTCGGCTAGTGGCTAGCTAGCCTCGTCAGGCGGGTTATAAGGGGTCGTGCCCTGCTTCTAGGGCTTTGTTTTGCCATTGGTGTAAATCGTCTAATGTTTCTGCGCTGGCGATCGCCTCGCGGAGCTGGTCTAATTCGGCTTTTGTTTTTGCTGAGAGATAGGGGTTTTCGTCCCAGCAGGGGGCTTTAATCCAGTGTTCAAAATAGGTTTTGACTATGGCTAGTTCTTCGGGGGTTGCCTTGTTTTGGATGTAGGCGGTGATGGCTGGGGCAAGCTGGCCGCTTTCTTCATTGCGCCAATAGAGCGGGCATCCTGTTGGATTGGGGGGTATTTCAAAATCAGTCTTTGAGATAGAAGTCATAGCCGTAATAGGTCTTATCGTCGAGGTCAATTTTTAGATAGATGCCGTTTGCCTGTTCCCACTCGAAATAGAAATAATGGCGCTTGCCTGCGATCGCTCCGTCGTTGTGCCCGTAGAACTTAGATGGCTGCTGGCATTTGCTTTGGCCTAGAATCTGCTCCACGGCTCGATAGGGGGCAGGTTGATGAACGGTCAAGAGCTGGGCAAGTTGATCGCGTCTGATGGGGTCAACAACATCACAGCGGGGGTGTTTGGCTGTCCTGGGGTTGGGTTCCGGTTTGCTTTGGACATGTGAAAAAGTTGCCAGTGTTCCTACCGCGATAAGCGTTACCGATAGGATCTTGAGTTGTCGTTTCATTGGGGTCTAAAGTTAGTTCGTTGCTTCGGAGCGCCTGTCCTAGCCGCTCGTTTAGATCAGCTTTGGTGAAGTCGGGATCTGCGGTCAGGAAGTGAAGGAGATCTACTAGCTCCGCGATCGCAATTTGCCGCCACTCTGAATAGTTCATTTTTGAAGTCCTATAAAAAGGGTTAGCTGTTTTCGCTGCTGCTGCTGGGGGTGGGCCATGTCAGGGCATAGCGGCTGAGGTTGCTGCTGTCTTGGCTAAATAGAAGCTGTAGAAAATTTGTGGCTTGGCTTTTGCGATGGAAGCGAGCGATCGCGTGGGGCGGCTCAAAGCTGCGATCGACTAGCACAACTGGCATAGGCAGTTCTACAAAATCTGCGTCGTGGTGTTGCGGGATAGGCATCGGTTTGAGTGGTTAACTGGGGTTGCTGGGAAGAAAGGGCGATCGCCTTGGCCAGCTTTGGCAGCGGTGATGGAAAGCTGAGCGATCGCCCGGTTGATATCGCCATTAGTAGATTAGCACATGTGCAGCATACAAGACGCACACAAGTAGCAAACATGCTAAAATTTCTTTGCGTGGTTTACTAGCTTGCTGCACCTGAGCGGCGTACCAGCTTTATAAATGAGATAATTAGGTGAGGGCTATGAAGGTATTGATCACCGTGGCAGACACCCGCATATCGACAGCAGAGCTGGGCGACTTTCATTACCAGCGGTTTCTACAGTGGGCGCTGGTTGAAAACCAGGCTAAGGGTGCATTTGCAGCCAACATTATCAAGGCTCGAATTGCTTCCAATGAGGGGCTAATCAATTCGGGGCTGGAATTTTACGCGAATCAGTATGGCTTATCGGTTGAGCAGCTTCAGCAGCGAGTTGCGGATCTCGACGCTGAGGGCAACAGTATTCCGCAAATTCGCCGGAAGCTTCAGCAGGAAGCGGATTCTAGGGCTAAGAAAAAATCTAAGTGAGCTGACTTGGTATTGATTTGAGGCTGCAAAATGCCGATGAATCGCCGGAGATACCCGGCTGACTGGGGGGCGATCGCGCTGCGGATTAAGGATTTAGCTCAGTGGCGCTGCCAGGGCTGCGGCCAAGTTTGTCGGCGGCCTGGTGAGAGCTGGGCTAAATTTTGCGATCGCACTGGGGTACTGCTGTGCATGGAGCCGAGCCGGTACACGCTGACCGTGGCTCATCTGAATCATGAGCCAATGGACTGCCGCGACGAGAACCTGCGGGCCTGGTGCTTCCCTTGTCATGGCCGCCACGATATCAGACCAGCGGCGATCGCTCGCAAACGAATGCTCAAACGCGAATATCACGGGCAATTGCGCCTATTTTGATCGCTTTACCGTCGGGGGGTACTCTGGATGTCACAGCAAGACATTCCGCAAGCAGTAGACTTAGAAAGCGCTTGCGGAAACATAGAAGGGGTCGCCGCTGGGTGCTGGAGTGCTTCAAAGCTAATCAGGAAAAATCGCCCCTCACAGCCCTTTGTGAAAGCTTCTCAACTATCTTTGGTCGGCGGCTCGGTGTGGGTCGGCGTCTATCCTTACCCGTCTAAAGGTCGGCGTTACTGGCGGCTGCAATGGGGCGAGGGGCACCGCAATCTAGGACAGATGCACGTTCCCGGTGGGGCAGTTGGCTCGGCTAAGGCAGACGCGCGGGCGGGGGAGCTGGCCCGCTGGATCAGACTGGGGCGATCGCTGTCTGAGCTGCAAGGCTTAATCAAGTCCTGGCGGCGTTCTCGCAAAAAGCGATAGGATGGGGGTGGTTAATTGGGGCGTTGGGGCGCAATAGCTTCAGCGCTTCTTTCTTTGGGCATACTGGGAAAAAATTGGAGCGCTGCACATGGATGCCCTCGCCTTAGAAAGCTACTCGATCGCTGATGTCTGGTTTCTGCGCCTGGCCTGCTTGGCTACTTTTGTCGGCCTGCTGGTGTGGGCGATCGCCTACTTGCCTGCTGAATAGCAAAAGCCCTCACCGTAGGGTGGGGGCGGGGGGCGCTAGCTGGGCGCGGCGGCCTTGGGCCGCTAATCTCTAGGCTGGTGCTGGCTGGTGGCGATCAGCAAGGCCGCTTCGCCGTCTACGCCTAGCACTTTAAGCAGCAGTAGCAAGTTACCGAGCTGGGCTTTGTCAGGCTGTTCGATGATCAGCCGTATTGTATTAAAGTATTTATCTCTTCTCTTGCTGGGGATTTCACCATCCTTGAGTCTGGCATATTCTAAAGCGATCGCATACAGGGATTGATTGCCTTGCAATCGCTTTAGTTCATCTGAAAGCTTGCTCATCTACTGCTATGTAATGCGTTGATTACATAATCTGGTAATGGCTCAGCTTTTGCCAAGTCCTTAAATGTGATTAAGCGGGCGTACTGGGTCGATCCGTTCTCGTCGCTGCCGATCGCGCGACTAAACCAGATAGCAGCACCATACTTGCGGTTATCGCCGCTGCGACGGATATAAATATGGCCGTTCCAGACAACGCTAGTCGGGCCGCATTCATCGCGGGCGATCGCTTTGGCTCCGATGGCTGTGAGCCAATCGCTTTTGTAGTGGCTCAGCGGGCGCTGCCAGTCGGGGGCGTTCTGGCTGGCAATCACTCTCAAGCATTGCCGCACTTCGAGCAAAGCGGTTTGGATATCGAGTAGTAAGGCTTCATTCATAATTTGGGTTACGGAGATTATTTATTTCTTCGATCTCTTCCGGGGTGTAAAGCTCTTTCATTAGCGGGCGGTTACGGATTGTGACTGTCATTTTTTTAGAGCGTGACTGCTGGAAAACGGTGACTTCCTTCATCTCCAGCGTCCAGCCAATATCGCTGCCGCTGCGATTAATTAGCCGGGTTTGTCGCTCCACTAAAAACGTGATCATCCGATGGCTTTTTGTTAGGCATTCTCTAGGATGAAAGCCGCAGCTTATATAGCCTTCAAAGACTTTTTTCCAGTCTGGATTCATGGTTTTCCAGTGCCGTTTATTCCAGCCTCTTAGCTTTTGAAGTGGGTTATCTTGGCCGCAATGCTTCAGCTCTGCAATTTCATTCATGAGTATTTCCGTTTAGCTTGCGGTTGATAATTTCGCCGATCGCCTGGTAATCTTCCGGGCTGAGGCTGTGGCCTGCGCCTTTAAGTCGGCTGAGCTGGATGAGGCTGTTTAGTGGCGATCGCAAGATTTCAGCGGCGATCGCTTCAAGCTGCTGCTGTTTTTCGGTCGGTTGCTGGTCGGTCATCTTGGTTAATTGGGGTGTTGGTTAATAGGCTGAGCTGCCGGGGTTTGCTTTTCAGGTCAGCGATCGCCGCATTCCAGTTGCGCTGGCCTGTGGCTTTGCACTGCCGCCGCCAGCCGATTAGCACTGATGCGAGCTGGTATTTGTTGCCGCTGGCCCATAGGTTGCAGGTAGTGGCCCACTGCTTCAGCACTGACTTAGAGCGAGCTGCCGCCAAACGATTAACTGTTTCGCTAGTGGCTTCGGTGCTGGTGTCTGGGTCGTAATGCCGGATTACCAGCGAGATTGAGATAAGCTGCATGATGCGATCGGCGATCGCAGCCTTGCGGCCACTGCGCGGAAATCCCAGCAGATCGGCTAAGGCTTGCAGTTCTTTTTTGGTCAGTGGCTCAAGCTGCTCGCGGCTGAGCTGGGCTGGTGGGGTGTGCAAAATCTGCTTTAGGGTCATGGGAAGCGTCCCGGCATTGCCGGGACTGAACGACTAAAAGGGCACTTGGCAATCAAAAAAGCTGCATTTGCTGGCATAGCTCGGCGGCATCTGGCTTAGATCTGCGCTAGCTCTCAGGGTGCAGAAGCCGGGGCGGCGCTGAGTGCCCCACGGTGCCTTTACTTCTCTTGCGTCTCGCCAGTGGCGGCACTGCTGGCACCTTTGGGCAAAGTCCTCTAGCCTCGGCGTCCCAGCGGGGATCTCGTTTGTGCGGGTCATATTTTGCATAAAGCTTTGAGGGTGGTTGTGGTTTTAGAGCGATTAGAATCAGGCGGTTTTCTTCAGCCATCTTTAAGCTCTCCCTAGCCGTTGCTTGAGCTGGGCGATCGCCTCGGCTTCTGGCTTCGACAGCGCTAAATGCCAAGCATGATCGCCACTGCAAAGCGGACAGAGTCTAGGGGCTTCTTTGCGGCTTTTGAGCTGCATTTCTAAATCGCCTTCCCATAGCCGGGCACAGCGAAAGCTGCCGCCACGCTTAATCAGCGCTCGGAGTAGAGGCACTCCGCTAGTTCCGGCGCTGTGGCGCTTCAGCCGATAGGCGAGGTAATTGGTTTTGCCGATGTAGTGTTTAGCGTGGTGGATCGGATTGTGCGCGAAGCACAATAGATAGGTTGTAGTCATGGCTTGCAAAAAATTGGTTAATTGGGGCGCGACCGGGGTTGCTTCCCTGAGCGCTTGACTTAATTATACCGCATTGTAATGCGGTATGTTGAATTATAAGCATGTGCGATCGCATTCTTATGAATGGCTGCAATTGCTTATATAAGGGCTTCTTAAAGATTTTCTGCGGCTTTAGAAGCCTTATTGCAATGCGATATAATGGAGAAAAGCAAGCAGGACAGCAGGCAATGGCGATCGGCGTAACCGGCCCACGGAAACTGACAGACGAGCAGGCGCAGCAGGCGGCCTATGAACTCTGGGAGATCTGGAACTACGGCGGCCAAACCTGCTCCTGGCTGGTGGGCTGCGCGGCGGGGCTAGATGAGCTGGCCCGGCAGACCTGCGAAAGTCAGCAACTCACCCTCTACACGGCTGCTGGCCGCCAACCGTGGCAGCTACAGGCCCGGAGTAAGCGCCTGGTGGAAGCCCTAGCGGCCCAGGGCGGGACGCTGCACGCATGGCCTAACAAGCCCTGCCCGGCAGGGCTGACCGCTAAGAGCTGGAAAGGGAGCGGCACATGGGGAACAGTGGCCTATGCCAAACAGCTAGGGGTGAAAGTGGAGCTGCACCCGCTGACCGAAGGGCTAGAGCTGCCGGACTGGTGGGCAGCGAAACAGATGAGCCTGGCCTAAGCTGCCGGGGGCGGCGCAGCCGCCCCACCCGCCGCCGCCGCAAGCTGCGAGCGCCAGCGCCAGCCGCTATCGCCGCCGCCGCCCGCCGCCGATACCTTCTCCTCTCCTTTCTTCTCTTCTCCTCTCCGGGATGGGGTGCCGGGGTGTGGGCGGCATTAGCGGAGCGCAGCGGAGCGAAATAAAAGCGAAGCAACGCTATCAAATCAGCGATGAAGACGCCCAAGAACAAGATAAAAGCACAGCGTTAAGCACAGAGATCAAATCTAAAACGCCCATCCGCCCAATCGTGCGCGATTAGCGCACCAATAAATAAAAGGGCTTCTATCCCCTCTGTGTAGCTGTGCTAAAATTCCCCGTCGCGGCTTCACTCGCTGTATTAGCGCGGCTGGAGCGTAGCGGAAGCGGCGCGGAACTTCTTAAAGGCTGGAGCGGCGGCTGGAGCGCAGCGGAAGCGGCCAGCGAAGGCCAACACTATCCCCGCGATCGCGTTTTGTTTTGAAGCACTATTGAGGCAGGCGATCGCCTTTGAATGCATAGCGTTCGTGCCACGACTCCAGAGGAGTATCGCGTCTAAGTTCGAGCCAACACAAAGGGGCCGAAACCCCCGCAGGCAGACCGAAACAGCTACCGCACGAGCACACCCGCCCGCACGAGCCGCGCCCGCCGCTGGGCCAAGGCCGCCCCGGACAAAGGCCGCCCCGACCGGGACTGGAGCAGACAGCAGCGAGACGGAACAACCGCAGAGCGGACAGGCAACGAGCAGGCGCGAGGCTGAGGCAGGGCAGAGCTGGGCCGCTCATCAGCCACGAAAGCGCACAAGGCCACGAACACGAGCAGGAACAGAACAACTGAAAGCATGAAGACTCCCGGCGCAAATGAAGCGAGAACGCGCCAAAACGACACGGACGCAAGGACGCCCGCGATCGCCTTTCTTCAATTCGATATCACTAGGCGCAAGGGCTAGCAGCCGCAAAAATAAAAGCGCAGCAACTGCTAGAACGGCGTAGCGCAGCTTGTGAAACCCTTGTCGCCGAGCGCTTAAGGCGTAAAATGGAGCGCCCTGTGTTGGCGATCGCCGTTACTAAGGGCGAGTGGTTTTAAGGGCGATCGCCGCTGGGGTTTGAAAGCTTTAGTTAGGTCAAATAATGTTCTCTGCATACCGCGACAGGGATGGGAGCGGTACGCGGGAGTACAAGCCCTAGCCGAGCTTAGCGAGGGGCGGCTGACGGCAGGAAGACGAACCGAGCCTAGCGAGCCTGGGCGCGGCGGACCAAGTTTAGCGGACAGCCCGCCCCGTAGGGAGTCGCCCAAAAAAAAGACCCCTGCCAGGTAGAACAGGGGCACTCGCATTAATGGTTTATCGCCTCCCATCATGGCTGCTTCACAAAGTTTCGGCAAAGCCTAAGCAATCTTCACGGCGATCGCGCGTTCTCTACGAAGGCGATCGCCCTTCTTCGCCGCGACCATTTAAGTAAGCATTAATGGTCGAAACGATGGAAGGACAAGAGTTACAGCCGAGTGAGCCAAGCCCGGTGCCGCTGCCTAGCTTAGAGCAGCTACCCGTTTTTGATATCAGCCTGACGGCGGCGCTGGTGGTCTATGTGTTTCGGCACCTCTGGGCCTCGCAAACGCGATCGCAGCACCACGATAACGAGCTGCTGAGCGGCCTAATCAGCGGCTTGCAAAAGACTAATGAAGAACTGGTCAGGACAAACTCTGCCCTGGTGCAGGGCTTGACTGCCTTGCAGCAGGAACTACAAGCCATCCGGCAGGCGTTATGGGGGGCTTTTAAGGATGGCGATCGCTAAACGTGGCAGACCCCCGAAGCTGGTCACCGCTGACCAAGTTCGCATGATCGAGGCAATGGCAGGGCTAGGGGCTACGCTCCAACAGATTGCGATCGCCTGCAACGTTTCTAAGTCCACCGTCGAACGCTGGCGGGCAGATGAAGCGGTCGAGCTGGCTTACCAGCGCGGCAGAATTCAAGCGACTCAGGCCGTGGCTGAGCGGCTTTTTTCGATGGCAATGGAAGGCGACGTAACGGCTCAGATTTTCTGGCTCAAAGCTCAAGCCGGGTGGAGCGATCGCCCACAACCTGAGCAGATTCAACAGGCCGAAGTCCACGTTTACTTACCTGACAACGGGAGAACGGTTGATGTCGAAGCCGCCTAAGAACATCTGGCTGATGGTCTACAGCCGCAAGTTTAAGTATCCGCGCGTCTGGTGTAAGGGCATTGTTCAGAGAATCTTACTGAGCTGGGCCGGTCATAAGTGCGAGCACTGCGGCGCGACTGATGAACAGTCTTTACTCCATGTGCATCACCTGAGCTGGAAAGCCAAGCATGATTGCCGCTGGGAAAACCTGGTAGTTCTCTGCGTGAGCTGCCACACCCAGATCCATAACCGACGCTGGCAGCCTGGCTCAATTTGGCGATCGCAATGGGGTGAAGTTCCCAACTGGCTCAAGCTTCGCAAACTCAACTATCTAGAGGATTCCAACTGATGAAGATTCAATTTGGCAAAGCATTTCTCAGGGGGTTACAACTGGCGATCGCTCGTAAGATTGCCCGCCCAACTATCTCAACATCAGACAACCTACGTCAGACCGTTCTCGATGTGGGGATGGAAAGGGTGGGCGATCGCTTTGCTCAGCAGCAGCAAGGCTTACCCCATGACGAAGCTTTCACGCAGGCGATCGCTGAGTACAGGGGGAAGTAGGCAAATGATTTGGGCGATCGCATCACTAGGACTCTACGGCTTTATCTTTGCTTGGCGCGTGTGTAGCGCCTGTAGATACAGGTAGGGGCACCCATACACATGCGATCGCCTCATCGACTTACCCCCCGGTACCCCCCCCGGCACCCCGATACCTAACTCTCTCTGGTCACTCAAAAATTTTTTTCGGTTTTGGCGATATGAGCAAGGTTGTGCAGCTTCGGCCTCAGAAAGGCCCGCAGGAAAAGTTCTTAAGTTCGGCGGCGGACATTGTGATTTATGGCGGGTCGGCTGGCGGTGGTAAGAGCTGGTCTATCTTGCTTGAGGCACTACGCGGCATGAACAATCCGCTGTATAACGCAGTCCTTTTTCGCCGTACGAGTCCGATGATTCGCAACCCTGGTGGCCTGTGGGATGCCAGCAATCAGATTTACAATCTGTTGGGGGCTAAGAGCAGAGAAACCACGCTGGAATGGACATTTCCCAGCGGCTCAAACGTGGTGATGCGGCACATGAAGCTAGCCCGCAACATGTACGATTGGCAAGGCTCAGAGATTGTTTACATTGCTTTCGACGAGCTGACCCATTTCAGCGCTGAGATGTTCTGGTACATGCTGAGCCGCAACCGCTCAACCTGCGGCATTGCGCCTTATGTGCGGGCAACCTGCAACCCGGATGCCGATAGCTGGGTGCGCGAGCTGATTGACTGGTGGATAGGCCCGGACGGGCTGGCGATCGCTGAGCGCTCCGGCATCGTTCGCCACTTCAAACGGGTAGACGGTCAGATTGTGTGGCTAGACGAGCCTGACGAAGACTCAAAAAGCTTCACCTTTATCAACGCTAGTATCTTCGACAATCAGGAGCTGCTGAGAAAAGATCCGGGCTACCTGCGAAACCTCAAGTCTCTGCCCTTGGTAGAGAGAGAACGGTTATTAGGCGGCAACTGGAACGTTAAGTCTACTGCGGGCAAGGTCTTCAGGTCTGACTGGTTCCCGGTTAGCGATCGCGCTCCAAGACTGGTCAAACTCTGCCGCTTTTGGGACTTCGCCGGGACAGTCAAGCAAAGCGCTGGCGACGATCCAGACTGGACAGTTGGCGCATTGCTGGGTCTAGACAGTCAGGGTGATGTTTGGGTCTTGGACATTCAACGGCTGCGGGGCACTCCAGCAGAAGTTGACCGAGCTTTTGTAAACACCACGGCTCAAGACGGGCGCGGCGTGGCGGTGCGCTGGTTTGAAGATCCCGGGCAGGCAGGCATCTATCAAAGTCAAAAACTGCGATCGCTCATACCAGGCTATGACGCTAAAGGGGTCAGGTCGCAGCTAGACAAGCTCACCAGAGCTAAACCCCTGAGCCGCGCGGCTGAATTTGGCGAAGTGCATTTAGTTCGCGGCAATTGGAATCAAGAGTTTATCAACGAGTTGGCCCAATTCCCAGACGGGAAACATGATGATATCGTAGACGCCGCATCCGGCGCATATCAGGAACTTACAGGCGAAGGAGTCGCTAAATTTGGCTATGCAAACATCGCAGCATAAAGTCTTACAGATACTCAACTTTCAGCGACGGCTAACCGCTTTGGTTTTTGAGACTCAGCAAGATTCTCAGACGTTGCTCAACTGGATCGCCGCCATGCGGTGCATGATTTATCGCTTAGAGAGATTGGCCGTTGTTCAGCAGAGAGCAGAGGAATTAAATCACTGTGAGGTATTACCAGATCGAGGGGCGATCGCTCCCCTCAGTGACCACGATTCTAGATTTGACCATGCCGCTTGAACAGCGGCTCATGCTAGAGAAAGCCAGAATAAAAAACCCGGTACAGTTTGAGCTGAAACGACAGGAAGCCTGCAACCGAGGTAACTACATTCATAAGGTGGTCGAAGCGGCTGTTAGGGGCGATCGCCTGCCGCAAAACTTTAACTACAGCAAGCATTTGCAACAGCTTCGGCCCTTTCTACGGGCGATCGCCGGTGCCAGCTTCTTCATGAATGAGCAGCAGATCCACGATCTAGAAGTTGGCTATGCGGGCACCTTCGACTTAGTGACCGAGCTAGATGACTGCATGACGCTGATCGACATCAAAACCGCTGCTTATCAAATCTGGCCCGGTGCTAAACATAGCGCTTTGCTTCAAACCGCCGCCTACGCCGCCGCCTGGAATAAGCAGCAGCACGCACTGAGAGCAAACGCGATCGCTGCCGTCTTCGTCACCCCTTACAAACTGGAAATCTACCGGCATGAGGGGCCAGAGATGGCCGCCTACATCAGCGAGTTTTATCAACGGGTCAAGCTCTACGGCATGAGACGGGGTGAGCAAAGTGTATCGGCGTAAACCTGGCACCAAAGTTCGCTACAGCAACCGGCAAGATTATCACTATCTCAGTCAGCGAGCGCGATTTGACCGAGCTGTCCGCATGAAACCGCTGCGGCAGAAACCGGATGGTGAGGGGGGTTATGAGTTCCACTTTGCCAGTCAGCGGGCGCCGCGTGGTTACTGGACAGTAACCGCCAAAGACAAGCCACCTGACGGCGGCGCTGGCGGCGGCGGGAATGATCCGCTTTCTCAAGGTCAAGGCCAGTGCTCGACAACTTACGACGTAACTGTGTCGTTTACCTACGGCAGCTTCAGCAACAATCGAATTTATAAAGAGCGTACAGGCCGAGGAACTGGGCCAGTTTATGGGGTTTATCTTAAACGGGTCTTTGTTCCTTCAAAGGGTGATCAAGTCATTATTTCTTTTGCCAGCGGTGACGTAGCGGTTTATCAAGACGCTATTCAGGGAGATGACACAGGTATTGCTGATGAACAAATTATTCAGATTGTGCGAGTCGATGGGCAAGCGGATAACTGCGGTACGCCTACTGGTGGCGGCAGCAGCGAGCCGCCTGAAGGTCATGGGGACTATGGCGGCGAGTATTACTATGCCTGCAACTGCCCTGATCTGAGAAAGCAGCGCGATCGCCTGCAAATTGTCATCTATCCCAGCGATGCGCTAAACCGCGACTGGAGCAGCAGCAACGCCGGAGCACTCAACGGCCCGTGTAAACACATCTACGCCGCCGCGATCGCCCTGGTTGATGAGAAAGTCTATCGCAGTGGCGACACGCCCACCGGCATCCCCGCAGGCCCGCCCGCTAGGGAGCTGCCCATCTATAACCCGTTCTACGAAATGGAACGGCGGCTCAACGCTTACTATAACTATCTGGCCCGGCAGTACCGGCAGCGGCAGCAGGCCGCTAGGGATGCGTACTGGACTAAGAAAATGCCAGAGATTGAGCGACGGCGGCGCTACTGGGAACGGCGAAACAAGCCGCTGAATCGGAATTTGAGAAACCTGGGCTATGTGAGACAGAGCCGATCTGGTCAGTGGTACGGCAGCCTAAACGGCAGATATGACGGTCCCGACTTTGCCGAACGGTTTAAGAAACGGCTTGACCGGGCTGGGCAAGATTTATTCTTAGAAGCTGACTCAGAGCTACAGGCCCGCTTCCCCGACTTTTTCTAACTCGTTGGCATCTAGCTTGGCTGGATCAGCCACAAAAAAGCCGATTAAGATACCGCTGCGATCGCTATCTGTGGCCCGCAGAAAGACCATATCGCCCTGATTTTCTAAGCGACTGTACCAGTGGCCGCACCACTCCACCACAGACGGCCCGACCGCATCCGATTGAATTACGCTAGCGCCAATACTGGCCCAATCAAAATTGGGGAAAGCTGAGATAGGCCGCTCCCACGCTGGCGGTCTTTGGCTGGCGATCGCCTGCATCGCCACCATTAACCCTCTCAACAGTTCGGAATCGTCTAACATGGCAAACTTCGCAGCAGCATCTAAAGAGAAAATCTTAGCCTACCTGGGCTATGGCTTCTCCGATGAGAATGAGGGCTATGTACTTGAAGCCATGCAGCGGGTGCAGAGCCTCAGCGACGGCACCCTAAGCACCAACGCCGTCAGCCGGGTCGAGGGCTGGCTAGCTCAGCTAGACACCATCCAAACCAAGATCAACACCGAGCGCGATATCGACGGCTCAACGCTGCTGGCTCCGCTGCGGACTGAGGGGCGGCGTTTTGTGCAACTGGTGGCGAATGCGCTAGGGCTAGATAAGCAAATTGACATCTTTGGGACGAGCGGCACATGAGCAGTTTTACAGATGGTGAGAGAGAAAGCATCCGGCGCTATTTGGGCTATCCGGCGGCTGAGGGCTATATTTCTCAGATCCTCGTAAGCTGTAACCGGCTGGAAGCGACAGCACCGGCAGCGGTAGACACGGTGAAAAGTCTGCTGCGGGAGCTGGGCACGATTCAGCGGGAGATTAGCAATGCTCGGCCCTACAGCGATCGCACGTTCCAGAGCAACGCCGGGGGGACGACTCAGTTTGTCCCAGGACAGCGGCTAGACAGTCTGAAGAGTGAGGCGAAGCGGCTGGTGAATGAGGCTTCGACAGCTTTGCAGCTTCAGATTTTTCAGGATATTTATGCGGGCGGTGGGGCTGGCTGGGGGTTCAGCCCGGTCGGTCGTTAGACCGGGCGGGGTGCCGGGGCGGGGGCGGCATTAGCGCAGCGCAGCGCAGCGAAATAAAAGCGCAGCATCGATGTCTCGGCGCGTTCGCGCTCCAGGGCTGAGCTATTCATTAGGGGCTGAGTGATGATGCTCCGCAAGCAGCGGCTATTGGGGAGCTTGCGGAAAAATGGAGTTTTAGGGCGGCGTTCGCGGACGTTTCCGCAAGCAACCAACCTAAAACAGCTTGCGGAAAATTTAGCTCTACGGTGTTGCGGGGCGCGGGCTTTGGCCTAAACTAGTTGAGTCGCAAGCGTCTCACGGTGATACTTGGCCGATCTGCCGAACTATCAATGTGCTGCCTACCGCTCACAAGCTCCCATCTGGCGGTTTTTGGAAGATACTTACGCCGGGGTGCGGGCCTGGGTAGAGTTTCAGGCTGACGGCACCATCAAGGCCACAGCCAAAGCTCGCCGCTATCTGCCACAGGAATCGACCGAAACCGATAAGGACTATCTCAACCGGCTAAAGCGATCGCCCTTCTCCGACAAATTTGCGCAAGCCGTCCGCGATTTCGTTGGCATCGTCTTCAACAACGGCATAAAGCTGCTGGATGTGCCGCCAGAGATAGAGCAGCACTGGCAGCGGCTGGGCGTTGGTGGGCTACACGGCAATCTGCTGGCCGCTCGCATCGGCATGAAAGCGCTGCGGCTGGGCCACAGCTTTGCTCTGGTAGACTTTCCCCAGGTAGATGAATCGGTACACAGCAGGGCTGATATGCTGGCCGCGCAGCGTCAGCCCTTTTGGTGTGATATCTCGCCGCTGCAACTGATTAACTGGAGCTACGAGACACGGGGCAACCGAGACGTATTGACGCGGGCTGTGATTTGCTACCAGGGGCGATCGCCTGCTGGCAAGTATGGCGAACAGTTCCAGACGTTTTACCTAGAGCTGACGCCGGGCCGCTTCGATACCTGGCTGATTCAGGCGGATAACCAGCGCGAAGATAGGGCGATCCACGTCCCCGAAAAATCCGGGGTGATGGGGCGGCGATCGCGCGGCAGACTGGAACCCCTCGACTTTATCCCGCTGGTCTGTCTCTACGGCGGCGATCGCCAAGGTTTCTACCAAAGCAACGCGACCCTATTTAGCCTCGCCTCGCTAAATATTGGTCACTACCAGGTCAAGAGCGACCACCGGATGAAAATGCACACCTGTTGCTTTCCGCAGCCGGTACGGGTGGGGGGTGACGGCTCCCCGATCAAGCTGGGCTATAACGTGGCCGTTGACGTGCCGATCGGCGGCAGCTTTGGCTTCAGCGAGCCGAACGCTAACAGCTTGGCGATGAGTCGGCAGGAAGTGCAGGATCTAGAAGCTGAGATGGACTTTCTCGGTGCTGATTACCTGGTGAAGCCGGGCGATCGCCAAGCCGCCCAAACCTCGATCATTCAAGCGACGAAGATTGAAAGCGAGCTGTATCTATTCGCGTCTGACTTCGCCGCTGGCCTGACTGATTGCCTACAAGTTCATGCCGCCTACCTGGGGCTATCTGGCGGCGGGCGAGCTGAGCTGAATACAAAATTCTTCGAGCAGATTAGCAGTGATCCGCAACTGCTAATGGCGTTTCTGCAAATGCGGGAGCGTGGGGATTTGAGCCGCGAGCAATTGCTAGCGCTGGCTCAACAAAAGCGGTATTTCCCGGAAAACTTTCTAGACATGAATGGAGGTAAGCATGGGTCTTAAAGAACAGCTAGCAGCCCTTAGAGAGGGCTTGCAGGGGGTGGAAGGGGGCAGCAGCGCTCTAGAGCAGCTAGGGCAGCTAGAGCAGGCTTTGCAGCCTTATGAAGGGCTAGACCCCCAAGCCGCTAGAGATGCCCTACAGCAGGCCGAACGCTTCAACGGCGTAAACAATCAGCTCAGCACCCTACAAACGGAACGCGATCAGCTTCAGCAGCAGGTCGGCAAGCTGGGCGATCGCGCTCAGCAGGCCGAACTACAGCTAGACGTTTACCGGGGGCTGAACAGTGCCGGGCTGCGGCCAGAGTTTGAGGAGTTGGTCTTGCCCTTTGCTCAGCGCAGCCTGAGCCGGGATGAGCAAGGGAACTTGATCGCGGGCGATCGCTCGGCTGGTGAATTCTTCGGCGGCCTAAAAGAACGGTTTCCGCAAGCCTTTCACGCTGAAGGCGATGCGGCAGGGACAGGCGGCGCAGCCGCAGGCGGCCAACCCGCAGAGCAGGGGCCAACCAGGGTGCAGGCCCAAAACGGCATCGTTAGCGGCGTTGATCCTAACGATGTGCTGACCGGAAAAGTACAGATAGGAGGCTAGTAGCTACATGGCTTTAGACGATCTTTACGGCAAAATCTTGGCGCTGGGGGCGCAGGTGATTCGGCAGCAGACCGCTTTGCCGATGCTGGTAAACCATGTCACCGTAGGCGATCGCGCCCAGGGGGCAAGTAGAGGGGGCACAACAGAGGTAATCGTGCCGCCTGAATTTACCTCTAGAACTGTGGTTCCTGGGCCTGTGCCTCCGGCGTCTGCTGCGGCTCCGGCACCGACCACCGTACAGGTACCGCTCGACTACTGGAAAGAGGTGAACTTTCCGCTGACCGAGAAACATGTGACGCTGCTAGAGAACGCTGAGACAGCGGTACCCATGTTCTTGGCGAATGCAGTCAGTCCGATTGTCGAGGACATCACAGCGGCGATCGCTGGGCAATACACCGGCCTCTATGGCTATGTGGGCGCGGCTGGGACAACCCCTTTCGCCGCTTCGCCTGCCGAAGCGCAGCAGGCCAAAAAAGTGCTGACTCAGCAGAAGTGCCCCAAATTCATGCGGCAACTGCTGCTCAACACCGACGCTTACGCCAACGGGACGGGCCTAGAAGCTTTCCGCTCATACCTGCAATACGGCAGCCGCGAAACGATTCAAGAGGGGGAAGTGAGCCGGGCTTATGGCTTCAACTGGTATGAAGACGTCGGGCTAGACGGCATTGAGCACCGCAACCCTGCGGGCACTCCGGCGGGGTGGCTAGTGAACTCAGCAGCGGTAGCTGTGGGCGATCGCTCCGTGGCGATCGACACGGGGGCGAATGCTCCTGTTTTGGGCGACATTTTTACGGTGGCCGGCGACACTCAGACTTACGTGGTGCAGAGCTACGCGGGCGGGGTGCTGAGCTTTGCCCCTGGCGCTCAAGTGGCCTGGGCCGATAACGCAGCGCTGACCTTCAAAGCAGCCCACGCGATAAACCTAGCTTTCCATCCGTTTTGCTTCGCCTTCGATAGCCGTCCGGCCACGCGGCTAAGCCTGCCGGGTGTTACCTCGAACTTTATGACCTGGGTGGATGATATGACCGGGGTTGTGCTGCGGCTAGAAATCCGGGACGAGTATCACCAGACAGGCTTTTACATTAGCTGCCTCTGGGGCGCGAAGCTGGTTGATGCGCGGCTGGGGGTGAGAATTGCGGGATGAATAAAGCTGAGCTAGTGGGGGCGATCGCTGACCGCATCGACGGCACCACTAAGAAAAATATCGACCTGATTTTGAGTGAGGCGATCGCCGTTGTGCAGGAGCAGGTTGCGGCTGGAAATAAAATCATCCTCGTCGGCTTTGGCAGTTTTGAGCCCAAGCATCGGAAAGAGCGGCTAGGCCGCAACCCTAAGACTGGCGACGAGATGACGATACCAGCGCAGACGATACCGCACTTTTCGCCGGGTAAAACTTTTAAGCAGCAGGTGAGAGATGCCAGCGATACCCACGGTAAAAATTAAGGATGGCCAAGGCGGCTACCTCATCATCAATGAGAGTGAGTTTGACCCCAAGCAACACGCTAGATATGAGGGTGGCAAAGCTGAGCCACCGCCTAGCGACGTTCCCCAAACGGCAGAGGCCCGCGCGGCTGAGCTGGAAGATCAGCACACGGCAGCAGAACTTAAGGCGATCGCCAAAGACTTAGACATCGGCGGCTATAGCTCGATGAATAAATCTGAGCTGGCTAAGGCCATTGCTGAGGCTGAGGTGGCTAAGGCGTAGGTGCTGCGGGTGGGGGCACCCAAGGCCACGCGATCGCTCTATCGACTTACTCCCCGGTACCCCCCCGGCACCCCGATACCTAACTCTCTCAAGCGTGAAAGAAATTTTTTTCGGTTTTGGCGATGGTGGCGACAAATTGGAATCAGCAGTTTATTGCAGGGCTAGAGAATCTGATTCTCTCGGCAGGTGGGGAGGTGCCCGAAGTGAGTGAGGTGAGTAACTTTGAGCAGAGGACTTTAGAGCTGTTGGGCGGGCTGCAAGGGGCGATCGCCGGGCTGCAAGGGGCGATCAACTCGATTGCTGACACTGGGCTGGTTCCGCCTGTTGGCACAGTGGCTCATGTGCCCTATCAGGTATCGCTAGCGGGCGGGTTGTGGCAGGATGCGGGCGGCTGGCTGTGGTATCCGGCTAACGGCGCTAGCATTGGCGCGGCTGCTAGTGGGGCCGCTGTGGCGAATACCGCTTTAGAAGCGCTGTTTAAATCGCTGTGGCCGCATTTGGGATTAGGTACGGCTGGGTGGAGCCTTCAGACTTCAGCGGGCGGAGCTGCTAGCACTGGGGCCTCGGCTGATGCTGACTGGGCCGCTCAGCGGCGGCTGGTCATTCCTGACATGAGGGGCCGCGCGATTCTCTCGGCGGGGCAAGGGGCCGCTCTGACTAACCGGGCGATCGGTTCGATGGGCGGGGCTGAAACTCACGCGCTGCAATCCGGCGAAATGCAGCATAAGCACCGAACAGCAGTCGGTTTTGACTCAACCAACTTTTACGGTTGGGCCAACGATTCGGGCGGGACGCCAAAATACGGCAGCGAAATACAGATCAATCAGCTTGTTGCACTGGCAGGCAATGCGGGCGTCTCTACAACCGCATTGAGAGTAGCCTACACAGATTTTATTCTGGGATCTCCTAGCTCGACTCCTCATAACAACATGTCGCCCTGGAAAAGCTATACAGAGCTGTGGTTTACGGGGGCTAAGGCATGAAATTTTGGATTGTGGGCGATCGCGTAAATCTAGAAAATTATGGCGATCGCTTTAGCTGTACGATCGCTGAGTTTCAGCAGCTAGAACCCGATTTTGCTTGGGTCACTGATGCCTTTGAACAGTGGACGCCGGAGCTGCACTATGTCAACAAAGACGGTAATCAGCAGCCGCCACCGCCTGAGCTGGGCGATCGCTCACCTTACCTGGCAAAGATCGACCAATACCGGGCCGCTATGCCTGAGCCACAGCAGCTAAACACTCAGGTTCAATGGCAAAACGCCTACATGGAGCTACTGCGATCGCCGGTATTTGAGCGAGTGCAGCAGGTGGGGAAGATGAACCCAGCAGTTAGTCAGGCGCGGGCTGATCTTGGCACTGCTCTACAGAGTTTGACCCCGGATGAGTTTAAGCAGGCCAGTGTCAGCCGGGCGATCGCTGATCTAGATGCTGAGCTGAAAAAAGTCGTGCAGGGATTTGCTGCTGACGAGAAAACTTGGATCAAACAGTGGAATGATGCTAATTTTCTAGGGATTAACCTACCTTGGGTGTAGCAAAAAAACCAATTGCTCTCTCAAAATGGTCTAATAAAGATAATTCTGTAGTTGACGTTATTTCAGAAGAATCTTTCGAGTCTTTATAGGCTGCTACTAAATCTCTGAATAGGTAAGTCACAAAGCGGCTATAGACTTTCATAACTCTTTCGTTCCGTGTTTTGTTTTGGCATTGCGGTGCTAGCTCATAGAAGATCATGAGCTGAGCAATCTTAGAACTGACAGCGGTAAACTCAGCAGTTTTTTGAATTAGCTCTGGATGCTTCCACGGCTCTTTAACTCGGCCTAGCGGCTCAAGCCAGCGATCGAGCATTGCTGCTAGGCTGTACTCGCTTTTAATTAGGGCATTAGCTTTTCGCCTATTTAGGTTAGCGAGTCTGCTTTCTAGTTCTGGGCATTTCTGCATTAGCCTTAGTTTTGAAGGCTGACGACGCAGAACGATTGTTACGTTTAGGTATCCAAAAATTGAGGCTCTAACTTTTGGATTTCCTGTCTTTACCCAAAGTTCTTTTTTGCCGCTTTGGATCCACATCATGCCAGCGCCGATCGCTCTTTTGAATTGTTTCAAACTGCGATCGCGTACTGTGCGATTGTGCTTAGAGCTGTCGCCAGCGTGGACTCGTTTACGAACAATTTCGCCGTTGTCGCCTAAAAATTGCTCGATAGGGTAAATAGTGCCGAGAATAGCTAGTCGGGTAGTGTCGGCTATGTTCCACTCGTCGAAGACTTTTCGGTAAGGAGCAAAGCAAGGCGCTTCAATAATCTGATCTACTTCGCACTCCATTTCATGCTCAAGCCGCTCTAAGCTACAAATTTGCGTAGCTATGTTTGAGCTAAGACTGCTTAGTCCTCGGCCTACTGTTTCTTCAGGCAGCGTTACGCCCCAATCAATTAGGCCCGATTCTTTTGCCAGAACTCGCCATAGGCGCGGCGGATTTTTATCGCCCCAAACTCGAACCGCAATTTTGCGATCGTGTAGTTCTGGCACTTCATAGCAAAGTCTGGCTCTTAGCTGCCCGATTAGGGCTACTCGCTGTTTTCTGATGGCTTGCAGAGCCAGATAATGCTCTTTTAAGCTCGTGCTTTTGCAGCTAATGAAGGCTTTGATATTGCGCTGGCTTAGGTGCCGGACGCCATAGGCCGCGATAACTGCTGCATCTTCACGATCGCTTTTATTCAATATGCCGCTGTCTCTGGCAAAGTTCCGAATTCGCATTCCAGTTACTCCCAGGACGGGGCGGTGATGTTTCTCCAGCACTTCGACAAATAGTTTATGATCGCTGCCTGTTGGCTCCATGACAAAGACATCACCCAGCGCTAGTAAATCTTCGGCATTGGCGATGCTGACGACAATGGGTTTATAGCTGCGGGCGAATTCTAATAGGTCGGCGGGTATCTCCTCCAAAATGCAAACGTTTGCTTTGCCGCGTGAGACATCAATTCCTACAACTTTCATACATCACCCTTTGAGGTATACAGTCTCTAGCCGAATCTCTTAGGGGTTGCCCGCTTTTACCGATATTCTGTAAAGTCACTCGGCACATAGGCCGCTGACCGTTTTATCTTTTAAGTAATTAGCTGAGCTGCTTGTAGGGAATTGATCGAGCTGACCTTAATTAAGCTAAGGCAGCGCAGAGCTGACCCTAATTCTGTTAAGGTCGTCTGCTGCCCCTTATTTCTGAAAGTCAGCTCGATCGCTGCGGTTGGGTTTGGAAGCCTCCCGCTATCCCGGTTAGTCGGGATTTCGGCTAGTGGCTAGCTAGCCTCGTCAGGCGGGTTATAAGGGGTCGTGCCCTGCTTCTAGGGCTTTG
>JAAHIC010000139.1 GCA_010671965.1 Leptolyngbya sp. SIO4C5 | reverse complement strand
TTTTTTAGTGAAGATACTGGTCGAAGTCTTCACTAAAAAATCGGATATTTACGTATTTTTACGATTTTTTGAGGAGGATTCTGTTACCCAGCTAGCAAATTTTATAGGTCTGCGCCGACACCGTGTAATCTACCGCTCGGCGTAAACTGCTGAAAAATAGCGGCTAGATCAGCACGGTTCATCTGTAATACTTAAGCACCCAAACCTTAGGAAAAGATTAAGACGTGAAGGCTGTGATGCTTCGGAGCTAATCGTCTGGGACGGGTTCCAAGAATAATGGGTTACACTATTTTTCCTTATCTCTCTGCCCAAGTCAGTTTAATCCATTAAAAAAGTTAATTTAATACATAAACTGAGTTAGGAAAATTTATGTAGAAGTGTAACCGCGTAGGCAGCAATTCCTTCCTCACGGCCAACAGGGCCTAGTTTTTCATTGGTCGTAGCCTTAATCCCCACCTGTTCTGGCTCCAACGACAGGGTTTGCGCTAGGCGATCGCGCATAGCTGAGATATGAGGTTTCAGCTTGGGCCGCTCAGCCACAATCACGCTGTCGATATTGCTAATTTGCCAGCCTCGTTCCTGTACTAGCTGATGTACCTGCTGCAGCAGAACCAAGCTATCGGCGTCCTGCCACTGGGGATCGCTGGGGGGAAAGTAAAGGCCAATATCGCCCAAACTGAGAGCGCCCAGCAGCGCATCCATGATGGCGTGGGTCAGGGCATCAGCATCACTGTGGCCCAGCAGTCCCTTGTCGTGCTCAATTTTGACGCCGCCGAGAATGAGGGGGCGATCGCTCACCAGACGGTGAATATCGTATCCGTTGCCAATGCGAATGTTCATCAGGAAGATTCCAAATCAGATTGCTGTTCCAGCCATTGCTGATATAAGTCAGGGCGACGGGTCTGAGTGCGCTGAATTTGCTGAGTTTGCCGCCACTGAGCGATCGCGGCGTGATTGCCTGAGCGCAACACTTCAGGCACCTGCCAGCCACGAAAGCTGGCGGGCCGGGTGTATTGCGGATAGTCCAGCAGCCCGGCCTCAAAACTCTCGTACTTAAGCGAGTCGGCTTTCCCAACCGTGCCCGGTCTTAAACGAGTCACCCCGTTGATCAAAGCCAGCGCCGGAATCTCACCGCAGGTCAAAACAAAATCTCCCAGGGAAACTTCGCGCGTCACCAGCTGCAAAACCCGCTCGTCTACCCCTTCATAATGTCCGCAAATAATAACAATTTGAGCATAGTTAGTGGCCAGGGTTTGCATAAGAGATTGCCGCAGTGGCTCTCCCTGGGGCGTCATCAAAATGATGTCCCGTGGCGGCAAAAGCGGCAGGGATTCCACCGCCGCAAAAATCGGCTCTGGCTTCATCAACATGCCAGCGCCACCACCATAAGGCTCGTCGTCAACCCGGTGATGCTTATCAGTTGTGAAGTCGCGGGGATTGGTGATGTGGACTTCGGCAATGCCTCGATCCAGGGCTTTACCCAGCAGCCCAGAGCGCAAAGAGGAGGTAAAAAAGTCGGGGAAAAGACTCACGATGTCAAATCGGAGAGAGGCTGTCGGAGATGGGATCATAGGACAGGCAAAAACTGGGTCTTAGCGGCTCCAAATTCAGGCAGAAAATACTCAACAGAAGTAAACAATTGGCGAATGGTCTGAAATAATGGTTGTTTGAATCATCTTACGAGCTAGGTTGAACCTCAGTATCAATCTAGGACTCAGATGGTTGTTATACCAGCCTAGGTCAGCAAGGGTGATACACTCTTGCAAGCGTGGGTTCCCCGTGGCAATGTCTAAGCCAAAGTCAGAAGGTCTTTTTGCATTTTTACGACTGCTGGGGAAATTGACCAAAGTGTGACCCGAAAGCTTATCATGCAGCAATTAGAATCTTCGCTAGAGCAGAAGATGCCTCCCCTAACTAAGTCAGCAGTTTTGGTCATCGGAGGCGCAGAAGATAAGGTTCATGGCAAAGAAATTCTTTACGCCTTCTTTGAAAGAGCAGGTGGACGTGATGCCAGTATTGCTATTATCCCCTGCGCCTCGCGCGAGCCGAGTCTCATTTCTGATCGCTATCGGCGCATTTTTGACGAGATGGGGGCCAAAACTATTGAGACGATGGACATTCGCGATCGCCAGCAGGGTGAAGACCCGATTTGGGAAAAGCATCTGGAAAACTGTACGGGCGTTTTTATGACGGGCGGCGATCAGGTGCGGCTCTGCGGTCTACTGGCCGATACGCCTGTCATTGAACATATCCGGCGTAAAGTCCAGCTAGGAGAAATGACCTTAGCAGGCACCAGTGCTGGTGCTGCTGTGATGGGCCGACACATGATTGCCGGTGGCGGTAGCGGCGAATCTCCCAATCGCTCCCTGGTTGACATGGCAACCGGACTGGCAATTTTGCCCAATATCGTAGTTGACCAGCATTTTCACAACCGCAATCGTATGGCTCGATTGGTCAGCGCCGTTGCCATGCAGCCGGATCAGATTGGCATTGGCATAGATGAAGATACCTGCGCTCTGTTTGAAGGCGATAGCGTTTTTGGGGTGATTGGTAAGGGCACCGTGACGGTAGTGGATCCGGTTGAAGTCACCTACACCAACGAGCCTGATATTGATGCCACTGAACCGCTGAGCTTACACAATCTACGAGTTCATGTGCTGACTCACGGCGATCGCTACGACTTGGAGCACCATCGAATTCTCAATTAGTCATTGACTGAAGAATTTCAGACTAGGCTTTAGGTAGATAAATGATGACTACAAATTTCCTTAGATTGTTTTTAGACTTAGCCTCGCCCCAAAAGCGTTCTCTAACCTCACAAGGCCGCAGCTTACTCCAGTTTTTTCAGCGCTTCACAGATGAATGTTTGCGAGTGAGACTGCACCCTACAACGCCTACTGAATCAAGACTGAGCTTTTTCGCATCTGCTATTCCGCTGCTGGCTAGATAACCACCATGAGAATTCTGAAAACCCAAACCCTACGCGGTCCCAACTACTGGAGTACCAGCTATCACAAGCTAATTGTTATCCGTTTGGACTTAGAAGACGTGGCCGAGACGCCCACATCTGACATTCCAGACTTTTATGAAGGACTGGTAGAAGCGCTCCCTACCCTAGCCGATCACCGGGGATCAGGCGATGCCGATAGTTTTCTGCAGCAGGTAAAGAAGGGCACCGACCTAGGACAGGTGATCAAGCATGTCGCGTTAGAGCTACAGATTTTAGCCGGAATGGCGGTCGGCTTTGGCCGCACCCGCGCTACTTCCACCGCTGGCGTGCAGCAGATTGTCTTCGAGTATTTAGATGAGCAGGCGGGACGATACGCGGCCCGCGCCGCGATTCGCCTCTGTAGCAGTCTAATTAGCTTAGGCCGCTATCCGGTAGACGAACTACAGCAGGATCTTTCTGACCTCAAAGACCTGTGGGCCGATGCTGCCTTAGGTCCTAGCACCCAGACGATTATCAAAGAAGCTGAGGCTAAAGGTATTCCCTGGGCGCAGCTGCGCAGCCGCGCCATGATTCAGCTGGGTCAAGGCGCCTATCAAAAGCGAATTCAGGCTACTTTGAGCAGCCAAACCGGAATTTTGGGGGTTGAGCTAGCCTGCGACAAAGAAGGGACGAAGCGAATTTTGCAGGATGCTGGCGTTCCTGTCCCTCGCGGCACCGTCATTCACTACCTAGATGAACTTGAAGAAGCGGTTGAGGCCGTGGGGGGCTTCCCGATTGTGATCAAGCCGCTAGACGGCAATCATGGCCGTGGCATCACGATCAATATTGATTCATGGGGACAGGCAGAAGCGGCCTACGACGCAGCCAGAGCCGTTTCTAAAGGGGTGATTGTTGAGCGCTTTTATCGAGGACGCGATCACCGAGTATTGGTCATCAATGGCAAAGTCGTTGCCGTAGCCGAGCGGGTACCCGCCCATGTCGTAGGCGATGGCCGCTCCACCATTGAGGAGCTAATTGCCGCCACTAACCGCGATCCGCGTCGCGGCGAGGGACATGACAATATCCTGACGCGGATTGAAGTCGATCGCACGAGCTGGCAGCTGCTAGATCAAAAAGGTTACACCCTAGAAACTGTTTTAGAGCAAGACGAAATTTGCTACCTGCGGGCCACAGCCAATCTCAGCACTGGCGGCATTGCCATCGATCGCACCGATGAGATTCACCCCCAGAATATCTGGCTAGCCCAGCGGGTTGCCAAAATTATTGGCCTAGACATTGCCGGCATTGACGTGGTTACAGAGGATATTACTCGACCGCTGCGCGAAACTGACGGCGTTGTGGTCGAGGTCAATGCCGCCCCCGGTTTTCGGATGCATTTCTCCCCCAGCGAGGGCATTCCCCGCAACGTGGCCGAGCCGCTGATTGACATGCTCTTCCCCCCCGGTCAGCCTACCCGGGTACCGATTATTGCCCTGACGGGCACCAATGGTAAAACCACCACTACCCGGCTCACGGCCCATATCTTCAAGCAGACTCAAAAGGTCGTGGGCTACACCACCACCGATGGCGTCTACATCAGCGACTATCTGGTAGAGCCAGGAGACAACACCGGACCTCAGAGCGCTCAGGTGATTCTGCAGGACCCGACAGTCGAAGTAGCGGTGCTGGAAACGGCGCGAGGCGGCATTCTGCGCTCTGGTCTGGGATTTGATAGCTGCGATGTGGGGGTGGTACTCAATGTGGCAGCGGATCACCTGGGCTTAGGCGACATCGACACCGTAGAGGAAATGGCCCACCTCAAGAGCGTTGTGGTGGAAGCGGCCCGACCAAACGGCTACGCTGTTTTGAATGCGGATGATCCGCTGGTGGCAGCGATGGCGCGGCGGGTGAAGGCTCAGGTGGCCTACTTTTCTATGAATCCTGACAATGAGCTGATCCAAGCCCATACCCAACAGGGCGGACTGGCGGCTGTCTACGAAAATGGCTATTTGAGCATTCTAAAAGGCGACTGGGTGCTGCGAATTGAGCAGGCGGTCAACGTACCGTTGACGATGATGGGACGAGCGCCCTTTATGATTGCCAATGCGCTGGCTGCCAGTCTGGCTGCCTTTACCCAAAATATCAGCATTGAAACTATCCGCTATGCCTTGCAAACGTTCCAAGCCTCAGCGGATCAGACGCCGGGCCGTATGAACCTGTTTGATCTAGGCCGTTTCCACGCGCTGATTGACTATGCCCATAATCCGGCTAGCTATGAAGCCCTAGCTGAATTTGTCAAGAACTGGCCAGGGCCGTGCGTTGGCGTAGTTGGTGGCCCTGGCGATCGCCGGGATGAGGATTTCATTACCCTGGGCCAGCTAGCCGATGGCATGTTTGATCAGGTAATTGTCAAAGAAGATGACGATACGCGCGGACGACCGCGCGGCGAAGCCGCCGATCTGATTGTGGACGGTATCAAAGCAGCCGGGGAGCAGAGCCGCTACCAGATCACCCTCAATGAGGTAGAGGCGATCAACGCAGCTCTAGACGAAGCCCCCGATGACGGCCTGGTGGTGATTTTGCCTGAAAGCGTTACCCGCGCCATTGAGCTAATCGAAGCTCGCAATCCGATCAAGCAGACGACTAAAACCGCGATCGCCAACGGCAGTGCTACCGCCCCGGCGGCTCAGGGCAGCCCGGAAGCTCTAGCTGAGTCTAGAGGATAAGCTGGGCTAATCTGCCTGCGGCCCCCCTCCTAAACGGATGAGGCTGTTGGTTAAGAAAACTTCCTGCTGCTTTTCTTCCAGGCGGCGGGCTAAAGTTAGCGCCTGTCTGTAGTAGGTTTGAGCCGTGGCAAATCGGCCTAGATCTTCGTAGTACTGGCCGAGCTGACGATAGGTGATTAGCTGCTGCCAGCGATCGCTGCCGTCCAGCGTCAGCGCCACCCGCGCATCGAGCACCTCGGCTAAATCACGGCGATCGCGCCGAGCCAGATAGATGGTAAACAACCCGTCTAGCGCCCGTAGCTGCAATGGGCGATCGCCCAGTTCCCTAGCCGATCGTAGGGCTAAGCGATAGGCACCCACCGCGCTGGAATATTCGTCTAGGGCCAAGAAAACATCGCCCAGGCTGTTGAGCGTATTGGCTTCGCCCCTTAAATCGTTGCCCTGATAGCGGAAGTTGGCGGCTGACTCATACAGCTTTGCTGCTTCTGGCAGATTGCCGGCTGAGCGCTCCACCAGAGCTAGGTTGCTGAGACTGAGGCCAATACCCTGAAAATTCCGCACACTTTGGGCAATATTTAGAGCTTGCTCAAACGAATCTCTAGCTGTGCCTAGATAGCCGCGTTGCAGAAACAAGCTGCCCAGGTTGTTCCAGCCAAAAATCTGACCTTGCAAATCGTCATTGTCTCGCGCCACCGCCAGTCGCCGCCGCAGGGCATCCTCAGCCGCCTCGAACTGGCCTAGCTGGGTATAGGTGAGGCCGATATGGTCATAGGCCAGTCCCATTGCGCTGAAGTCCTGCAGCTCTTGATAAATGGCGATCGCCTGAAACCAAGAGTTAATCGCCTGCTGGTAGCTGCCGTCCTGCTGCTGCTGCGCTCCTAGTCGCATCAGTTGGTCAGCCACATCTCGCGCCCGCCCCTCAGTGCCGTTAAAAGCGGGAATGGCAAGCTGCTCGTCGATCTCAACTGCCCTGACTGGGCGGCTGACGTTGGCTATCAGCGCCACCAAAACAACCGGCAACAGAGAAACTGACCAACGGTTTAGCTTACCCATGACGTTTTGCTTGCTAGGTGAAATAGACGATGGCGAATTAGATTTTTCAGCCGACTACAGAGCTGGCATCAGGTCAGCCGACTCAGCCGGTGTTTCCTCTGACTGCGGTTCGCTAGCCAAATAAATTTCTTGGATATCTTCTGGCAGCGCCGCTTCTAGCTCCTGACAGGCCCGCCGCCGCCGCGATCGCACCTGAGCCGGGGTAATTCGCTTCCCTTCTGCCTGCAGATAAGCGGCAATCCGGGTTTCGCTCCAGCGGAAAGTCTGGGCCATCACCACAATCAGTCGCTGCGTCGGGTGCAGCCGATCTAGAGCCAGCTCAATGTAGCACCACAGCGGCGGCGAGGCTTCTGCGAGGGAGTAATGAATAGATTCGACCGGGGGCAAAACGGCCTGATTGATGCAGAGAGCCGTAATGTTGATCAGCCAGTTTTGTAGAGAAAAGGCAGGCTGCTGCGGTGTGGCACTGCTGAGGGCCGGAATTTCTAGACCGCCTAGCTCGTGGAGAATATGCCGCCAGGTGAGAGCAAAGAGATAGTCAGCTTGAACCGGCGACTTGGCCGAGTGCCGAATCAGCGTATACACGATTGGGCTGTAGCGGCAAAAAATTGCGGTGAAGTATTTACCCGAATCAGGATGTCGCTGAAATAGCTCGACCAGGGTTTGGTCGCTAAGCGGGCTGAGCGCTCGAATCAGCTCGTGATTGCTTTCAGGAAACTGGGGAATCTTCACGGGTGCAGTGTCTATATAGAGTAGGCCAGTCAAAAAATGAATTGCTCCTACTATACCGACTGTCTTCTCCCGTGAACATATTTTTTACAAATCTGGGCTTGATAAACTAAAAAGAGAATCCTCAAAAAATTAATTTTTTGTAAGCTCGTCGCTGCTAGCTCGCAGCTATTTGCTCAATTCAGACAAAATATGCATCACTGCTGTTCATCGCTTGTTACCGCTATGCCCTCTCTATTTGGTGCCTTTTGGCCGGGTCTGCCCTTAGATAGCCTGCTCTCAACCCAGGGCATCATGGTGATGCTGCTGGTGGCCTATGCCGGGGCGATGTGGTTCTTTTTAACCAGTGCCCCCAAGGTTCATACGATGATGGTGTCAGACCTGGAGATGGCGCGGCGGTTTTATGAAGGCATGTTGGGGCTACCGGCGGCAGATGTGCCGCTGCACTATTACTACAACTATGAGCAGACGCTGGGCACCGCTGGTCTCGACCCCATGTATATGTCAAGCAGCCTCGGCGGCGATCGCGCTATTGGCAGTCCGGATGGTCTCTGGTATCAGCTCAAGAAAAATACTCAGCTCCACGTCATCACGGGGGCTAGCCTGGGCCACAAGGATCGTCAGCGCCACGTCTGCTTTGATCACGATTGCCTGGAGCAGGTACTGATGCAGGTACAGCTTCGCCGGGTCAAGCACAAGATTCGCCGCGACCAGCCGCTGAACTTTTTAGTCAAGGACTATGACGGTCGGGTGATTGAGCTGGCGGAGATTTCTAACTAGGCCAGCTTGGGGAAGGTTCGGGAGAGGGGCGATCGCTCAGCAAAAAAAGGGAAGCGATCGCGCGATCGCTTCCCTTTCTGATTCAGTCAAAAATATGCGGTTGGGAAACCCTAGTTGCCCGTTTGCTTACTGGTCGTCTGAATATACAGAATCAACAGAAAGACGGTCGGCACAAGCACAAATAGGATGCTAGCAACAAAACCTAGGTTGTTAACTTCCATGAATTCCAGCCTCTACTCTCAAAAAAACTTCAAAAAATAATCCAGTCGTTACTCAGAATATAACTCAGATTGCGATCGCGATCGCCGAGAAATTGCCATTCGGCGGCGGTTAGGTTGCGGACTTGGCCTCTTCATACCGCTCGTGAGACGCTTTTTTATCCGGCTTGGTGATGACGCTGACCGGGCCATTGACCATCGCCTGACAGGCTAAACGGCAGCTTGGCGGACGTTTCTTCAGCTTGCGCTCTTCTACGGCTGTGCGGGGCGAGAGGTTTTCCATCCCTTCAGCAATCTCTACTACGCAGGTAA
>JAAHIC010000138.1 GCA_010671965.1 Leptolyngbya sp. SIO4C5 | reverse complement strand
CCATACGTCTTCGCCCAGCCAGTCAACCGACTCGGCATAGTCCCCTGGAATCAGGTTGAACTGTGACAGGCTGTACTCCACGTCTGAGTTATTTTCAGCGAGATGAGTATGGAGCCGTACGCCCGGATAGGCCCGGGCTAGCTTAGCCGATTCCCGCATCAGGTCTTGGGAAACGGAAAAGGGCGAACAGGGGGCTACCGTAATGCGCAGCATGGCGTGGCGGCTATTGTCGTGATAGCTCTCAATCACCCGCTGACAGTCCGCCAGGATGTAGCTCTCCTTTTCGACCAGCAGGTCTGGCGGCAATCCTCCGGCACTCTGCCCCACGCTCATGCTGCCGCGGCTGGCGTGAAAGCGCAGGCCAATATCCTGTAGCGCTTGAATCTCATCGTCTAGGGTACAGTCATTGGGAAAGAGATAGAGGTGATCGCTAGCCGTGGTGCAGCCGGAGAGCATCAGCTCAGCAGCGGCCACCTGCGCCCCCACATAGACTCCCTTGGCCGTCAGGCGTGACCAAAAGGGATAGAGAGTCGTCAGCCAGTTGAATAAGTCGGCATCTTGCGCCCCGGGGACTGCCCGCGTCAGGGATTGAATGAAGTGGTGATGGGTATTGACCAGCCCAGGTAGGACAATGTAGCGCCCCTGCAGGTCTAAAACTTCGTCGGCTGTATCGGGTAGAGTATCTGTTGTTCCTACCTGCTCAATCACGCGATCGCGCAGCAGCAGCGCTCCGTGGCGAATTTCTCGCCGCTGCGCGTCCATCGTCACTAGGGTATGAATATTTTTAACTAAGACCGTCGCCACCAGGTTTTCTCCAGCTCAACCGACAAGCTGTAGCCTAGTCGATTTTGGTCCCTATCGCAGACGCTCAGCACACAATTCGCCCATTTCTCAACTTCACCAAGCAGCGGGACTGAAAGCGTCGCCATTGGCAATCTCAACCGTTTCGCCGCTCTGCTGAATCACGAATAACCCGCGGCGGTAGGCATAGCGATCCACGTCGGCGTCGATTTCAATTGCAGCAACGGCTCCGTAGATCTGATAGCTCCCGTAGTGGGGAAAGGCTTGCTTAAATCGGCTCAGCGTCTCCACAAACTCGTCTACATCTCGCTGCGATAGGCGAGATTTTACTTCAATCGCAACGGCAGAGGCCCCATTGACGGCAAAGACATCAATTTCCATTTGTGCCCCTGCTCGCTTCGACTTTATAGGGCGATAGGTTTCTTGCACATCAATACCTCTAGCCTGAAACAAGCGGATGACGGCAGGCTCTACCAGGTTCTCAACAAACTGGCCCCAGCGCGTAGTCAGCCCTGCCACCTCTCGGCTGGTATTCGCCGCAATGCGCTCTAAACGCTCTAGCCGCCGGTCGGCCTCCGCAGAACGCCGGTCGGCTTCTTCTGCGCGGCGATCGGCCTCGGCTTGAGAGGTTTGGAACAGGGCGTAAATGTCTGCGATTGTAACGGGCTCTGCCATGATTTGAGGAACTGGATGCTGCCTCTATTATGAGCTATTGGCCGGGGTCAGCTTGGCATCTGAGCGATCGCCTGCTGCACCGCCTCAGCGCCTACCCCCCAATGGCAGGACTGCTCCGTTAGGTACCGCCGCCAGAGCCGGCTACCGGGCTGGCCTAGAAAGAGCTGTAGCATGTGGCGGGTAATTTTATTGAGCTTGTAGCCCTTGGCAATCCAGGTTTCGATATAGGGCAGCATATTTTCTGCGATCGCTTGCCGGGTCGGTACTGACGTTGACTGACCAAAAATCAGCCGATCGGCCTCGGCAAACAAATAGGGATCGTCATAGGCGGCGCGGCCAATCATCACTGCATCTACGGCCCCTAGCTGGGCTTTGGCTTCCACTAGGGTTTTGAAGCCGCCATTGATCTCAATAAACAAGTGGGGAAATTCTCGCTTCAGCCGATGTACGTCGGCGTAGCGCAGCGGCGGCACCGTACGATTTTCCTTGGGGCTGAGTCCTTGTAGCCAAGCCTTGCGGGCATGAACCGTAAAGCGATCGCAGCCTGCCTGCGCTACCACGCTGACAAAGTGGGCCATATCCTCGTATCGATCGCGCTGATCGATACCGATGCGATGCTTCACCGTCACCGGAATGGATACCGCTGCCCGCATCGCCGCCACGCAGTCAGCCACCCGCTGCGGCTGGGCCATCAGGCAAGCCCCAAAGTTACCGTTTTTTACCCGGTCGCTGGGGCAGCCCACGTTTAAGTTGACCTCGTCGTAGCCCATCTCTGCTGCAATGCGGGCGCAGGCGGCCAAGTCCACGGGGGTATCTCCGCCTAGCTGCAGCGCCAGGGGCTTCTCTTCTGGCGAAAAGCCCAGCAGCCGCTCCCGATCGCCGTGAATGATCGCATTGCTAGTCACCATCTCCGTGTACAGCAGCGTATGACGAGTAATCTGCCGCATGAAGTAGCGAAAATGGCGATCGGTGCGATCCATCATCGGCGCGATGCTGAGCGGGGCCGCTGCGATCGCCGTGGCAGAGCGGGTAGAGAGCTGGGACGAAGCAGTCATGGTAAGAAAAGAAGCTGCGATCGCCTATCGTAGCGTAGAGAGCGCCTAGCTAGCGATCGCGGGAAAGACCTGTCCCAAGATAAAGAACAAGATGCGATTGACGATACCGAGGGCGATCGCCCCGATAATGGCGCTCCAGATGCTGCGCAGCCGGAAGCCAACAACCAGCTTGGCGGTGAGGCCAAAAAGGAGAGCGTAGATCAAAATCAGGATAGGAAAGAAGAGAATATTAATAATTGGCAGTCTGAGGAAAAACAGAATGGGGAAAGCGATCGCTGTGAGAACGCCAAAGATCAGCGCTGAAGTAAAAGCTTTACCAAAACTATCCACCTCAATGCCCAGCGGTAACTTGGCGATAATCATCAGGCTGATAGCGGTCACGACCAAAAAGATTAAGCTGCTAATAAGCCAAGACATCTTCAGTATTTCCTCATAGTCAGTAAAAACACACGCTAGGCCCAATTAGCGGCCAAAAAAGCTAATCCGACCCCAAAATATCAGGCCCTGCTCAAAGTTAATAGGCTACAGCGCTACGATCACTGACTCGATGAAATTTCGTAAGAAAATTCGCAATTGTTAACCTTCTAAGAAAAAAATGCGGATGCCACTCCCGCTCTAATCGCTCACCAGGCAGCTAGGGTAAGGCTAATTCTGCCGCCGCTAGCTCATTGGTGTCTAACGCCGCCGTTTCAGGGGTTTGAGCCAAAATGGAAACTTCTGTGGCACAGTTCTGAGCCGGGGCAGACGCTGCTGTAGGCACTTCCTCGGTAGCAGGCATTGCTTCAGTGTTGGGCGTGGCCGTTTCGACCGGGCAGGTCGGCTCTGCTGAGGCTGAGCTGAGGCGTAGAGTTTCGCTGTAGTCCAGCTGCAGTGGTTTGTGGAGAGAATTGGCAGGTGTTTTTTGACTGACGGCTGCGGCTTCAACCTCTACGGCAGGGAGCTGAGAGGCTGACGGGCGATCGCTAGGCTCAGCAACAGCATCAGCCGGGTCAGCTGCTGCTGTAGACTCCCCAGCAGCTGACATTTCGGCTTCAGGCATAGGCACAGCCACTTCAGGCCTCGCTGTCGCCGTAGTCACTGGCGAATCTGCCGTTTCAACCATGACTGAATCGACCACGGCTGCGACCGTTCTGGCCCGACTGGCGCGGGTAAACTGTGGAGCGCTGCTAACCGGCTCCGGCTCTACCGGCAGCAACCCAGGAGGCGTCGCCGTCAGCAGCAAATTGGACAAATCGGGCAGCATCCCGGCGGGGGGAGGAGCCGGGGCGGCTGTAGCGGTCACTGCGGCGACTGGACTGACCGGAGCTACCGAAACTGAGGTGACGGGGGCCGTTGAGATAGCGGGAGGGGCTAAATCAGGACGAATGGGAATTGGCGGCAGCGAGGCGGCAGAGCGTACTGCAATGAGCGATAACTTTGGCGATGAGCTGGCCTGGGTGCTGGCTTGGGTCGGGATTGCCGTAGCCGTTGAATCCACATCTGAGCGAGACAAGCTAGCTAGTTCAGAGCTGAGTTCAACCTGAGGTGGCGTTAGCTGACTTGCCGTTTTGATCGCTAGCAAATCCTGACCAAAGGTCAAATCACTTTGGCGATCGCTTGAGAGGTCGGTATCCCACGTCCAGCTAGCGGTTGTTTCATTCTGGCGGCAGGCTGTTAGCGCTGCCAGCCCCAACAGGGCGATGGCGGAACCACGCATCGAGTATCCCCCTACTTCAGAAACTAAGTGGACTTTTAGATAGTTAGACAAAGTTACATCGGTTTTAAGCAAGATCAGGAAAATTCTGCCAAAGTTTGTGCAACTTTTTTGCAGACAATAAGAGAGATTCAGATTTATAGCGGGAACTTAGAGACTTGATATTCGATATGGGGTCAAGCTTCAGGGGGGAATTCGCAGCTTTGACAGCTGCTTTTCTGTGGGCAGTCTCTACCGTAATTTTTGGGCGGTTGGGCAAACGCCTTTCACCCCTCATCCTCAACTTAATTAAGGGGTTGATGGCGATCGCTCTTATTAGCCTGACACTGCTCCTCCAGCAGAACGAACTGACCCGCACTGAGCCGCTGCCCTATGTGCTCTTGCTGCTCAGCGGCATGATTGGTATTGGCCTCGGAGACACGGCTTATTTCAGCGCCCTCAACCATTTGGGACCCCGGCGGGTACTGCTGATGGAATCTGTCGCGCCGCCGATAGCAGCCTTGCTCGCCTGGATCTTTCTGGCTGAGGTATTGGGGCTAGTGGCGTGGTTGGGCATTTTGCTGACGCTGGTGGGCGTTGCCTGGGTGATTTCAGAACGGGTACCGGACGTGAACCCTCAGCTAGCTGATCCTCGTCGCGGCGTCTTGCTGGGGCTGCTGGCAGCGCTGGGGCAGGCGGTCGGAGTGGTGATGTCGCGAGCGGCTCTGACCAGCACGACTATTGATCCGCTGTGGAGTACGCTGCTGCGACTGAGCGGCGGGGTGCTGATGCTGACGATTTTGCTGCTGGCTCGCCGTCAGGTCTGGTCTGAAATGCAGCCGCTGCGATCGCCTCGTTTAGTCAGCGTCGTAGCGCTGGCGGCTGTTTTAGGCACGTACTTAGCCCTCTGGCTGCAGCAAACAGCGCTCAAATATGCCCCAGCAGGCATTGCTCAATCCCTGATGGCCACCAGTCCGCTCTTTATTTTGCCCATTGCCCTTTGGCTAGGCGATCGCGTCAGTCTCAGGGCTGTTGGCGGCGTAGGCATTTCCCTCATTGGCATCTGGCTGCTGTTTGTTCAGGGATAAGTCATTTTGGGTCAAAAACAAAGCGCTGCCAGTAGTGAGGTACAGGCAGCGCCGGAAATTTAGGGGGATGCGGCAAGCTAAGCTAGGACAGCGTGGCTAGAGCCATCAGCGCCAAGAATGCGGTAACGCCGTAGAAAGTCGCCACAACGCGCACTTCAGACCAGCCGGACAGCTCAAAATGGTGGTGCAGCGGAGCCATTCTAAACAGGCGCTTGCCGATGCCATCTGGCCCTTTGGTCGCCTTGTAGTAGCCTACCTGCAAAATTACAGAAACCGTCTCTGCAAAAAACAGCAGCGTCACCACTAGCAGCCCAAACAAATTGCCGCTGAGAATACCGACGGCGGCTAATGCCCCCCCTAGAGCCAAAGACCCGGTATCTCCCATGAACACTTTGGCCGGATTGCGGTTGTGGGCTAAAAAGCCCAGACAAGCCCCACTTAGAGCGGCGCAGAAAACCATCAGGTCAGGATGAGAAGGAGCCACGAGGGCACCGAAACCCAACAGCGCGATCGCCCCTGTCCCTGCCATCAGGCCATCTACGCCGTCAGTTAAATTGGTGGCATTGCTCTCGGCCACCAGGGCAAACCCAGCCAGCGGCCAGAATAAAAAGCCTAGGGGTAAAAACCAGCCAAACGGTAAGCTCACGGTTGTAATCGCGGCAGGCTGGGTTCCTAGCGTCCAGAGACAAAAAAGCACCGCAAACCCAATTTGCAGCGCCAGCTTCATGCGAGGAGAAATGCCCTTATTAGAACGCCGCCGCAGAACTTGCCAGTCGTCCAGCCAGCCAATCAGGCCGTAAGCTAGCATCAGCGCCGTCACCGCTAAAACGTGCCCCGAAAAGCCTGTCAGGCCGACAGCTACGACCGCCGCCACCGGGATAAAAAAGATGCCGCCCATTGTGGGCGTTCCTGCCTTTTTTAAGTGGGCTTGGGGGCCTTCGGCGCGGATAAACTGTCCGGCCTTGAGCGATCGCAGCAGCGGCACTACCCACAGCCCCAAGGCCGCGCTCAAGATAGCGGCGACTAGCAGCGGTAGCCCTAAAGAGGTTAGCCCTAAAAACGGGCGTCCGGCGATCGCATCTAAGGCGATCGCCGCTAAGCTAAGGCTGCTCGTCAAAACCCACAGCAGCTTTATGCCGGATAAATCAATCGACTTGGTTGAGAAAAACTTGGCGTCCACAACAATTTTCTTACACTCACACCACACACTTCACGCATAACCCACGGTTTCCTTGAAAACCCGGAAATTTTGGCAAAAGCTTTGCATAGCATCCGCTATTGAGCGGCTGAGCAAGCCTGCCCTAGGACAGATTTTGCCTAGTCTTCGTCAAGTTCGAGATCGTCGTCGTCCTCTTCCTCAAAGTTGTCCTCATTACCCATCAAATCGGTGATTTCTTCATTGTCATTTTCAGACTTGACGACTTCCACCGGATCGCGCGGAATCAGACGACCGGACTTTTCTAGCCAGTCTAAAATTGAGGCGTTTTGCTGAAGGGGAATTACGGCTGCGGGCTGATTGCGGGGGATCTGACGCAGGGAGGGATTGTAAGCCATAGGTGTATCGATTTTTTCAGGGTAAAGTCTGACAGGGTTGCCAGCTAAAACGGGCATTAGGGGGATAGAGCCAACCCCAGCCAAGCTAGCCGCTCGGATTTAAGATGAGTCTACCATTGGATGGATAGCCCATCTTCTAGCATATGTCAATCTAATATCAACAAACCGCGACGTTTAGACATATTTCTTGGCAGTAGGGCCTGAGTCTAGCGCAGGGCTGAAATTAGCAGGGAGTTTTGTATGTTAGCAAAAGCTGAGCTGAAACAGGCGATCGCCAATAAGAATCGTGGCCTGGCAGCTAGCCCTACTGAAAAGACAGCTATTTTAGCGGCGATCGCTCGGCTAGAAGACCGCAATCCGACACCGCAGCCCCTGGAAGCGCCAGAGCTTTTGGAAGGAGACTGGCGCTTGCGCTATACCTCTAGCCAGGATTTGCTAGGCATCGATCGCTTGCCGTTGCTGACGCTAGGCCAGATTTACCAGTGCATTCGCACAGCCGAGTCCAAAGTTTACAACATTGCGGAAGTAACAGGTTTGCCCCTGCTAGAAGGGCTGGTTTCAGTGGCGGCTCAGTTTGAGGCTACTTCTCCCCAGCGGGTGAACGTCAAGTTCGAGCGCGGCGTTTTGGCGCTGCAGCGACTGATTGACTACCGCGCCCCCAGCCAGCTCATTCACAAACTGCAGAATACCCCCAAGCTTTCCCTGCTGCAGGCAATTGATTTTGACATCAACAGCGATCGCCAGCAGGGCTGGTTAGAAGTCACCTACTTAGATCAAGATATGCGTCTGGGGCGAGGCAATGAAGGCAGCGTTTTTGTCCTGACGAAGGATTAGGCTGATTGGTCAGGCCGACTCCTCTGCGGCTTGCTCCGTGAGGTTGGTTTCGCGGCGGCTCAGGTGCAAAACTTGCCGCCAAACCCGCTGCCGGTGCTCAAAGGCCAGCAGCAAGAAGCCCCAAGCGACCAACAGCATCAGCAGAGCAGCTAACCAGCTAACCTGATCAAGCCATGAGACGTTAAAGGCGGCGATCCCTACCCAGACTAAAAAGACAACGGGCAGCGGGTTTTCTCGGACTTGCTTGAGCGATCGCGGTGAAAAGCCGGTGATTAGGCCACGTGTCTGATGAAAGAACCAGTCCCAAAAATCCTGATGAGGCGGTGGTTGAAAGCGAATCGCCTCTACCAGGGCCATCAGCCGCCGACTTTGCAGCCACAGCAGTGCTGCTAGGATGCCTGCCAGCAGCAGCGGAAACCGAGCCGCTGCAAAAGTTAGATCTAAGGCAATCCACTGGAGCGGCGTCCCCAGTCCGGCTAGCTTTTCCTGCTGGGCGGCAAAATCGACTTCGAGCTGAGCGATTGCCTGGGCCAGTTCCGCCTGTAGTCCCTGTTGCTGGCTGAGCAAAGCGTCAAAATCCTGATTGAGCTGACTGGTGACGGTTTCTAAACTAGTCGGTAACAGACTATCGGCTGTAACACTGGCGATCGCTTGGGTAACGGCAGTTTTTTCATCAGCGCTGGCCCACCAGTCGTTGTCGGCAGGCGGCTGGGCTTCTAGCGTAGCTGCCAGTCCCTTCATTTCCTCTGTCTGCGTCTGAATCTGGGCGATCTGCCGCTCGATATCATTTGCGGCTGGAATGGTTTTGACCTGCCGCTGAATTGCTTCAGTCTGAACCTGAATATCGTCAACCTTGCTTTCAACCTCGGTGGCAATATCCTGTAGGCGGTAGTTGAGCTGAGCAAAACGAGGATCTACAATTTCACGGCGAATATAAGGAGTCAGTACTCCCCGGAGGGCGTCGATTTCGGCGGTTTGCCGCACTTCCTCTGCTAAGGCTGGGGTAAGGGTAAATTCAGTCGACTGAATCTGGTCATCGGTGGTGGACTGTAGCGGTTGCTGTACCGGGGAAGTGCTTGGCTA
>JAAHIC010000137.1 GCA_010671965.1 Leptolyngbya sp. SIO4C5 | reverse complement strand
TACGATCTAGCTCTTATTTTCAGAGCGGTGAGCTAAAACATCATAATTCTCTGAAGCTGCATTTCCTAAAGCCTGATTGGAGAAACCATATTCTCAACAACAATAACCTGATTGAGGTCGATATTAATTCGACCTACGGCAAAGGGATCGAACCAAATCAGGCGCTAGAGTACAAGCCCCAAAACGTAATTTTTCTTGAGATAAACAGCGGTAAGCTTGTTCGCGTCAATCAGCCTATCAGCGTCAGCAATAAAGTATTAGCCCTCAAGACTCAGGATAAAGGTCTTGACCTCAACCATCAGTCATTTGAGGTTGGCTATCTCTATGATGACTTGATTTCTAAATAGGATACGTCTATTTAGAAGAAGCAGAAATCCCTATTGTTTGTGGAATGCAACAGTATCGAGACTCTGCAGAATGGTGCGTTACGGCGATGCCTTTAACGACCTGCAGCGAGTTCAAGCGGCTCAGCTAGGACTTAGCGTGCATTGACGAGACTCAGATACCGCTGTATACCAATCGAGTAATACAAACGAGTAGGCATCGTGGCACAAAATTCTTCTGCTTCAACCACTGCTGAAACCGATTGGCCGCAGCTTTTACAGCAGCTAATCGATCGGCAATCACTTTCTAGCAGTCAGGCCGAATTGCTGATGCGAGGATGGCTGACTGAGACTATACCACCGGTTCTATCGGGCGCAATTTTAGCGGCAATTCAGGCCAAAGGCGTTTCTGCTGAGGAGCTAGCCGGTATGGCGCGAGTATTGCAAGCTCAGTCCCTCGGCGGCGAAACAACCGATCCGGATATGCCCTCCCCTCTGATTGATACCTGTGGGACGGGGGGGGATGGTGCTCAGACTTTCAATATCTCAACGGCAGTGGCTTTTGTTGTGGCCGCTGCCGGGGTTGCCGTTGCCAAACATGGTAATCGCTCAGCCTCCAGCAAAGTTGGCTCAGCCGATGTGTTAGAAGCGCTTGGCGTCAACCTCAGTGCCGATCCTCAGAAAGTAAAAGCGGCGGTTAAAGAGGTTGGTATTACCTTTTTGTTTGCTAGAGGTTGGCATCCGGCGATGAAAGCGGTGGCCCCTTTACGCGGCACGCTAAAAGTACGCACCGTTTTTAATCTGCTGGGGCCGCTAGTCAATCCCCTACGCCCGACCGGGCAGGTCATTGGTGTTTTTGATCCAGTTGTCCTAGAGCCGATGGCTGAGGCGCTGAATCAGTTAAATATATCCCAGGCTATTGTGCTACATGGCCGGGAAAAACTAGACGAGGCTGGTTTGGCGGCTAAAACTGACCTAGCTGTTTTGGCAGGGGGAACAGTGCAGAGAGTCGTGCTAGATCCGGCTGAGCTAGGACTGGCCCAGGCTCCAACTTCAGCGCTGCGCGGTGGCGAGGTCGCAGAAAATTCCAGCATTTTACGCAGCCTGCTTCAGGGCAAAGGAACCCAGGCTCATCAAGATGTGGTGGCACTCAATGCGGCTCTGGCGTTGCAGGTTGCTGGAGCCGTCAGCGGCTCAGACGACTTGGATACCTACCGCCAAGGTGTACAGCAGGCAAAGCAGATTCTCAGCAGCGGGGCTGCTTGGCAAAAGCTAGAGCAGCTCGTCAGCTTCTTAAAATGATCGGATGCGGCTTGAGGCGGTGGGCCGTTTGAGTCGAGACAGCGTTTAGTAAAGAACAATACTGTTCTGACCTACTGACAGGCCATAAGAGCCGTAAAAATCCTGGCCAAGCAGCCCGACAGTGCCACCAATAGCGACGGTGACGGATTCTTTCCGCAGTCCACCTGCTTCTACGAAGTCAATGTAGCCGATGGGCAGAGAGACAACGCTGCCGTCGGCGATTGTCACTCGCGCCTCGCCCACAATTACAACCCCCAAGGCATCGGCCATCGCTGGCGTGATCAGCGTACCGCTAGCGCCCGTATCAAACAGCATAGGAAAGGTGTGTTTGCCGTTTTGCCCCTGCATGGTGACTGACACAACTGGGATGCCGCTTTGGCGTCCCGCAATTGGAATTGTTGCCTTGCGTCCGTCAGCCGCAACGCTAGCGGCAATGCGAGCTGAGGGGCTAGTGGTTTTGCCCGCTGCGCTGGCCTGAGCATTGGTGAGATGCTTTTGGTATTCCTGAATTTTCTGCTGTGCTGTAGCGTGGTTGGCGCTTTCAGTAGGGACTTTTTGTAAATAGGCGATCGCCTTCTGCCACCGCGCCGCTGCGAGTTTCCAGTCTTCAGTAGACTGTGCTGTCTGGCCGATAGAAACCGCGCTGGTGGCCGCATTGACGCCCTCACGAAAGTAATCTCGCTGAGGCTGAGAGTCTGTTGCTTCCGGCTCGGCTACAGGGGGTTCTGCCGTCTCTACGCTAGCGGTGATCACTTCTGTTGCTGGGGCTGGTTCGGGCACAGATACCTCTGATTCGGCTGCAACTCTAGGATCTCCGCACCCCGTCAGGCCGGTAGCTATACCACCTGCCAACAGCACAGCACTTAGGGCAGTTTGGGCATAAAAATGCATGGTTGTCACCAATCTCTCATCTACATGCTGAAAAGAACTACAGTCCCTAGTCAGAGTTTTCCCGGACGGCATAAGATAGTATGCTAAAGCGCTTCGTCTTGGCGATTTCTTGAGAAAAGTTTTATGGCTGTTTCCACTGCTCAACCGGCTTTTTTGGTTTTAGCTGATGGCTCTGTTTATAAGGGGTGGTCGTTTGGAGCCTCTGGCACCATTATGGGGGAGGTTGTTTTCAATACTGGCATGACGGGCTATCAGGAGGTACTCACCGATCCTAGCTATCGTGGGCAGATTGTCACCTTTACATATCCAGAGCTCGGCAATACGGGCGTCAATCCCGAAGATGAAGAATCGGTGCAGCCCCAGGTCAAAGGGGCGATCGCTCGCAACATCTGTGAGCGCCCCAGCAACTGGCGCTCTACCCAGTCTCTGCCTGACTACCTAAAACAGCACCGCATCCCTGGAATCTATGGTATCGACACCCGCGCCCTAACCCGTAAGCTCCGCAGCGTCGGCGCGATGAATGGCGTTATCTCCAACGAAATTTTAGACGCTGATGAACTGCTGCGACAGCTCCAGGAGGCTCCCAGCATGGAGGGCCTTAACCTGGTGAGAGACGTGACAACGCCCGAAATTTATGAATGGGTCGAAAAGACCGATGGAGCCTGGGAATTTGGCGCCGATCCCGCTGCGGACACGGCAGAATCTTTCACCGTTGTCGCCATTGATTTTGGCATCAAGCGCAACATTCTGCGGCGACTGGCCAGCTACGGCTGCCGCGTGATTGTGGTTCCGGTCGATACCCCAGCTGAAACCATCTTGAGCTATCAGCCAGACGGCATTTTTCTCTCCAATGGGCCGGGGGATCCTGCCGCTGTCAAAGAAGCCCCTGAAATTGTCCGGGCCCTGATGGACAGCCAATTACCTACCTTCGGCATCTGCATGGGCCATCAAATTTTGGGGCTGTCAATGGGGGCGGAAACTTTCAAGCTCAAGTTTGGTCACCGGGGCCTCAACCAGCCCTGCGGTCTCAAACGCCAGGTTGAGATCACCAGCCAAAATCACGGCTTTGCCATTGATGCCGATTCAGTGTCTGAAGCTGAAGTTGAAGTGACTCATCTCAACTTGAACGATCGCACAGTAGCGGGCATTCGGCATAAGAGCCTGCCTATTTTCTCAGTGCAGTATCACCCTGAAGCCAGTCCTGGCCCCCACGACGCGGACTATCTGTTTGCCCAGTTTGTCGAGTCTATGCGCCAGCATCGTCAGACTAAAGGTCTGCCACTGGATATCAGTTCATAACTTTTCAAATCAGGTCTGCGGCAAAGCGTGGAAAAATTGCCTAAAATCTTGAGAACAGATAACACTCTCTTGAAGTCAATTCAGGACTAACCTATACTGTAGCGGCTAATTATGTCAGAGACTATAGGAGGTTCCCATAGCTGAGCCATTAAACCTAACTGTGAGTTTGAGAGGCACACGCGAAGTTAGGGGAACATGTCAAATATTCCGCCTCACGGGTTTGCTTGACGCTTTCTCGGAGCCGACCTTTCGTAAGGTCCTGGCTAACTGTATCGACAGCGGGCCAGCCCACATCATCCTAGACCTGTCCGGCATCGATTTTGTCGATAGTTCGGGGTTAGGCGCGATGGTGCAAATGGTTAAGAAAGCTCAGACAGCCGGCGGGAGTCTTCAGGTTGTTTCCAACCCGCGAGTCACTCAAACGGTAAAGCTTGTTCGTCTAGAAAAGTTTCTGTCGCTTCAGCCTTCAGTTGATGTGGCAGTTGAAAGCTTAAGCAATTCATCTAGTTAAGCATCTGGGCTGATTTTAGAGCTTTGTCAGGCTGGATCGAGTCAAGCTTTATCCAGCCTAATAGGCTGCTTTTGGCTATCACTAGCAGAAAAGGCATCATGATGACAGACCCCCCTCTGCGACAGATAGGCTCAATCTCCGCTGGGGGTAGTTTATGACGCCAGAGAATGAGCCGAAGGCACCTGCAGCAGAGTCTGAAAAACTTTGGCTGCAGGCCTCCCAAATCTTTCTGAACTCCTCGGACAGGCCGGTTGAGCGGTTTTCTCCGGCGGCACTGGCTTATTTGGGCGACGCGGTTTATGAACTCTACATGCGAACTTATTACCTAGAGCCGCCCCGTCGCATCCAGACCTATCACCGGCAAGTGGTGGCTCAGGTGCGGGCTGAAGCGCAGGCGCACCACCTGCAGCAGGTTGAAAAGCACCTAACAGATTTAGAAAAAGAGGTGCTGCGACGAGGGCGAAATGCGACGCCCAAACGCCGTAGCCGCGCCACTCCTAAGATTTATCAGCAGGCTACCAGCTTTGAAACGTTAATTGGCTATCTCTATCTAACTGATATATCTCGTCTCAAAGCGGTGCTAGATTTGCTAGAACTACCGACGACGGAGTAAGGGGCTGTAGCCGCTTTGTTGTTTATCCTTTTGTCTTTCTTTTAGCTCAATATGGCTCACAATCGTAAACCTGATCGCCGTTCTTCTCGTTCAGAGCGGCCTCGACTGAAGCGATCGCCTCAGCCACAATCCCGCCAGCGCCAGGGATCCGGTCGCCCCCAGCGACACATTGCACCGCCGAAGCGCTTACACTTAGAACCGCCAACTCCAGAGGCCGCGCCTGAAGCTAATGAGGTGGCTGAAGTTGAAGAAGTGGAGCTGATCTATGGCCGTCATGCCGTCGAAGCGGCGATCGCGGGCGATCGCACCCTCAACCGTCTTTGGATCAACGCGAAGCTGCGCTATGATTCTCGCTTTCATCCCCTATTAACTGAGGCCAAAGCAAACGGCACGGTGATTGATGAAGTTGATCATCGTCGTCTGAGTCAGCTAACTCAGGGAGCTAATCACCAGGGGATCGCGGCTCAGGTAGCCTCCTATGACTATGTTGAGCTTGACGCTTTAATTGAACAGGCAAAAGCCAAAGCCCGCCGTCCCGTGATTTTAGCGGCCGATAGCATTACCGATCCCCACAATCTAGGGGCGATTATTCGGACAGCCGAGGCAATGGGGGCGCAAGGATTGGTGATTCCGCAGCGCCGCGCCGCTGGCATTACCGCAACTGTGGCTAAGGTGGCAGCGGGGGCGCTAGAGCATTTTGCCGTAGCCCGTGTGGTCAACTTAGGCCGAGCTTTGGAACAGCTCAAGGCGGAGGGCTTCTGGATCTATGGCACCGCGACTGAGGCCAGCCAGTCAATTCATACGGCGGAGTTCACCACGCCAACGGTTTTAGTCATCGGCGCTGAAGGCGGCGGTCTCAGTCTCTCGATTCAACATGCCTGCGACGTGCTGGTATCTATTCCGCTGCGGGGAGAAACGCCTAGCCTCAATGCTTCGGTGGCTGCTGGCATGGCACTTTATGAAATTTACCGCCAAGAATGGAGCAAAAGACATGATTTGGGATCTTTGCAAAAAGAAAAGTAACAGAGTATAACGAAATTTGAGCTAAAAACTTTTAACTTACCTCTATAGCCCAAACGCGGTTAGTAAATCAGGAGATTCATGAAAAATCTACTCAACGGTATTTTCAATCTGTTTGCGGGTGAGTGGTGGATTGAGATTGTGACTCAAACCCCCAAGTGTACTTACTTCTTTGGCCCCTTCTCCTCTGAGGAAGAAGCGCAGATTGCGCAGGTAGGTTACATCGAGGATTTGGAGCAAGAAGGCGCTGTGCAGATTGCATCGAGCATTCAGCGCTGCAGCCGTCCTGAAGAACTGACGATTGATGAGTCAACTGATGGGATGGGTGGGATTCCTTCGCCGGCCCTGGGCTAAAGTCTTAGGGGCAGACGGGCGGGGTTGCTATATCTCTTAGCCCGTCTGTTATGAACAGGAGAGCTATTAAGCTCTCGCTGGGCCGCCTAATTTAGCTGACAGTGCTTGGTGAGAAGTTGCATCACTTCGTTGGGCTGGTCGGTGGGCAGGGGCTTGCTTCAAAAGCTCAGCCACCCCGACAAATTGCAAAGCGAATCGAGGTGGCTGGTGTACACCGCATCACTAGGCTGCCAACTGCTCTCTCAGTTGGGGGTTTAGGCTCCTGCGGGTGCTGTCACACCTGTAGAGGCTGCTAAGTTTTTGAGTCCTAGAGGTAAACAAGCTGTCACATTTGGACTGCAATAGCTTAGTGGGTAAATCTAGAGCATGGGAGCGATCGCCGTCAACTGTGATGGCTAACTTGGCTGCGCTTTGGGAAACTCGCATTTGACGGCAATTTTGACGTTGCAGTCGGCGGTGCCGGAGGCGATATAGGGCAGTCCGGTCTGGGCGCTGACGCTGACGCCAAATTCTAGGCTGATTTCGCTGACGTTGGCGGCGGCCATGTTTCTAAAAGCGCCGACGGTGTAGGCGGTGTAGCCGCGTACCAGGGTTTGAACCTGCCGAAAGGATTGTTTGAGGGTTTCAGCGGGGGTGGGGCCGCCACCGCGTACGGGAACGCCGGGGCCGCTGGCTTGAATATGAATAACGGTGCCGTCTTCGAGTTCGAGGGGAATGAGGGTCTGGTTTTGCATGGCCTGAGGGGAAGGGTTTGCCCTATGGTACTGGAAAGGGGCAGGGAGCGATCGCTGCTGTGGCTGTGTGTGTAGTGAGTCTTGGTGCAGCTATTCGGTACGTCTTAATCTAAACAAACTCCGGCTTCTGCTTGAGCTTCTGGGTTAGCGTCAAAATAGTCTTCTAGCCAAGCGCAGCCTCTTGCTAAGAGATCGTCTAGGCCGTTGTCAAGACGAAAGGATCTGATATGACCATCATTGGAACGAGTCATTATATACTCGGTATTGGAGATAGCTTCTGAGGAGATACTAACAAGAGAATCAGAAGGTGCAACAGTCAGCAGCTCACCTGGATACTCTGCTATAAGTGCTCCTGAGAAATCATAGACCCGGCTAATATCCTCATTTCGAGTAAAAGCAATAAAACTTTGATGGCCTTCAATGAATGAGTGAAAATTACCCAGTAAAGGAGATCCTATCTGCTGTCCTGATAAATCATATAAATACGTCGCGTCATTGCTCAGCGAATAAGTCATTATACGTTTGCCATTTTCACTGAAAGCACGAAAGATATTAGGAAATTGTCCTATCTGATTACCCGACAAATCATACAAATAATTTCTTTCTTTACTAGAGATGTAAGTTAATATTCTCTGATTTTCTTCACTCAGAGCAAGGAATACACCTGGAAAATGATTTATCTTATTGCCCAACAAATCATAAAAGTAAGTTACGTCCTCATCTGAGGAATAAGCTATCAGACTCTGACCACCTTCAGCAAAGGCACGAAAATTTCCTGAAAACTCAGCCAGGAGATTACCTTGTAAGGTATACAAGTAAGAAACATCTTTCTCTATAGAATAAGTTACTATTTTTTGTCCTTTATCACTGAAAGCGAGAAACATACCAGGAAATCGGTTGTTTTGATTATTCGATATACTATTCAGATAGGTGGTGTCATTATTTGATGAATAAGTTATTAATTGATCTAGTTGCTGATCTGTATTACTAAAAGCAAGAAAGTAACCAGGGAATTGTCTTACTTGGTTATTAGATAAATTATAGAGATACGTGGTGCCATCATTCTCAACATCGTTCCTTGAGTAGGTTACCAATTTTTGACTTTGCTCATCAAAGGCAAGAAATTTTCCTGTAAATTGACCTCTCTGGTTTCCCAAGAGATCATAAAGATAAGAGATGTTTACAATAGGAGAGTAAGCTATTAAATTATCGGTTTGAGAAAGAAGTTTGATATCTTCAAACTGAAGTTGAGGAAGACGAGTAAAAACATTTCTTGAAAGATCATATAGGTATGTCGTATCAGTGCTAGCCAAATAAGTTATTAGTTTCTGCTCTTCTTCAACGAGGGCAAGAAATTCTCCTGAAAACTGACCGATTTGGTTGCCTAACGAATCGCGTAATGAAGTAAAATTTTCTTCATTGAAGTAATTTGCAAGTATCTGTCCCTTTTCACTAAATGTAAGAAATTCACCTACAAACTGACCGACTTGATTGCCTGATAGGTCATACAGGTAATTGATTGCATCGGTGGGTGAGTAAGCTATTAGTTGTTGTCTTCCATTACCAAACTGCAAAAACACATCTTTAAACTGACCGACTTGATTACCCGACAGGTCATATAGATAGTTAGTTGCATCAGTAGACGAGTAAGCTATTAGTCGCTGACCCTCTTCACTTAAAGCAAGAAACTCTCCTGGAAACTGACCGACTTGATTACCCGACAGGTCATATAGATAGTTAGTTGCATCAGTGGATGAGTAAGC